>NZ_JBKBCT010000045.1:0-31696 GCF_050871525.1 Kineococcus auxinigenes
GGCGACGAGCGAGTCGTAGTGGCCGTCGCGCTGGCCGCCCCCCCGCCCGCCCCCCCCCCCCCCGCGCGCCCGCGCCCGCCCGCCCCCCCCCCGCTGCGGGAGGACGTCAGTCCGAGACGGTGATGCCCATCGACCGGGCGGTGCCGGCGATGATGCGGGCCGCCATGTCGACGTCCTTGGCGTTGAGGTCCTGGAGCTTCTGCTCGGCGATCTCGCGCACCTGGGCCTGCGTGAGGTTCGCGACCTTGGTGACGTGCGGCTCGCCGGAGCCCTTGGCGACGCCCGCGGCCTTCTTGATGAGCTCCGCGGCCGGCGGCGTCTTGGTGATGAAGGTGAAGGAGCGGTCCTCGTAGACCGTGATCTCCACCGGGATCACGTTGCCGCGCTGGGCCTCGGTCTGCGCGTTGTAGGCCTTGCAGAACTCCATGATGTTCACGCCGTGCTGACCGAGCGCGGGGCCGATCGGCGGGGCGGGCGTGGCCTGGCCGGCCTTGATCTGGAGCTTGATGAGGCCGGCGACCTTCTTCTTGGGGGGCATGCGCGATCCCTTCTCAGGCTGTGGGTGGCCGTATCGGTGCCCGCGGATCGGGCGACGACGGGTTGAGGCCGCCGTCCAGTCTACGCCGACCGCGCGAGGGGCGTGCACGCGCGACGAGCCCCCTGCCGAGGGGGCAGGGGGCTCGTGAGCGACGGCGTCAGATCTTGGCGACCTGGTTGAAGTTGAGCTCCACGGGCGTCTCGCGGCCGAAGATCGACACCAGCACGGTGAGCTTCTGCCGGTCCGCGGAGATCTCCGAGATGGTCGCCGGCAGGGTCTCGAAGGGGCCCTCCATGACGGTGACCGACTCGCCGACCTCGAAGTCGACCTCGCGCGGGGCGGCCGCGGCGGTGCCGCCGGCGGCGGTGGCGTCACCGGCTCCGCCGCCCTTCGGCTTCTGCTGCAGGGCGGGGGCGAGCATCGAGAAGACCTCGTCGGTGGACAGCGGCACCGGCTGGTGGGTGTTGCCCACGAACCCCGTCACGCCCGGGGTGTGCCGCACGGCGCCCCACGACTCGTCGGTCAGGTCCATGCGCACCAGGACGTAGCCGGGGATGCGCACGCGGCGCACGTTCTTGCGCTGGCCGTTCTTGACCTCGACGACCTCCTCCATGGGCACCTCGACCTGGAAGATGTAGTCCTCCATGTTGAGGCTGGTCATGCGGGTCTCGAGGTTGGTCTTCACGCGGTTCTCGTAGCCGGCGTAGCTGTGGACGACGAACCACTCGCCGGGCATGCGCCGCAGCTTCTTGCGGAACTCCTCCGCCTCGTCGACGTCCGCGTCGAGGTCGTCGACCTCGCCCACGGGGTCGCCGTCGGCCGGGCCCGCGGCACCGAGGTCGTTCGCCTCGTCGCCCTCGGGCGCGCCCACGGCGTCGGCGAGCGGTGCGTCCGGCGTGTCGGCGGCCTGCTCGAGCGCAGCCTCCGCGTCGGCCTCGGCGTTCGCCTCGACGTCCTCGGCGTCGTAGCCCGTCAGCGAGGCGTCGGCCTCGGTGCGCTCGGCCTCGTACTCGCCCACCGGCACGGACGACGGCTCGGCCGCGGAGCTGAAGACCTCATCGCTCCCCGCGTCGAACGGCTCGCCGCCCTCCGGGCTGTCGTCGGTGCGCCGCTCGCCGAGCGAGGGACCCCACTGCTCCGACACGGTGCTGACCTGCTTCCTTCGGGATAGGGACTCCGCGCACCGCAGCGGTGCGCCGCCGTCCGTCAGGACCCGAACACCAGCAGGACGAGCTTGCCGATGCCGTAGTCCAGGACGGACACCAAGAGCATCATCACCACGACGAAGACCAGGACGACACCCGTGTAGCTCAGCAGGTCGCGGCGGGTGGGCCAGACGACCTTGCGCAGCTCCTCGACCACCTGGCGCAGGAAGAGCAGGACACCGCCGCGGCGCTTGGCCGCCGCTCGGTCCGCGGCCTTCGTCTCGCTCACGTCGACCTGCTCCCCACCGTCTGCCGGTGCTCCGGTGCTGACTCGCCTGGTGCTGACCCGCTGCGCGCTGATGCGGCGGGCGCGTCCCCGGGGGACGCGGGTGGTGCTCGCAGGGCAGGAGGGACTCGAACCCACAACCGCCGGTTTTGGAGACCGGTGCGCTACCAATTGCGCCACTGCCCTGAGCGGTTCGGCGCACCTCGGGGGCACGCTCCACCACGGCGGGACGAGCCCGCCGTCGAGTACTCTAGGCGAGAACACGCCGCGACGTCGAACCCGACGCACCGGGCCGGGCTCCCGGGCCACCGGGACGACCGGCGCGGGACGCGGGCGGGCGGCGCGGGCGGGGTGCCAGGATGGGAGCCGTGTCCGCTCCGAGCGCCCCCAGCCGCCCCCGAGTGTCCGCCCGCGTCGCCGGCATCGCCGAGTCCGCGACCCTCGCCGTGGACGCGAAGGCGAAGGCGCTCAAGGCCGCCGGCCGCCCCGTCATCGGCTTCGGCGCCGGGGAGCCGGACTTCCCCACCCCGCCGGCGGTCGTCGAGGCCGCCGTCGCCGCCTGCACCGACCCCGCCAACCACCGCTACACCCCCGCAGGGGGGCTGCCCGCGCTGCGCGAGGCGATCGCCGCCAAGACGCTGCGCGACTCCGGCTACGAGGTGTCCCCCTCGCAGGTCCTGGTCACCAACGGCGGCAAGCAGGCCGTCTACGAGACGTTCGCGGCGCTGCTGGACCCGGGCGACGAGCTGCTGCTGCCCGCCCCCTACTGGACGACCTACCCCGAGGCCGCCCGGCTGGCCGGCGGCGTGCCGGTGGAGGTCTTCGCCGGCATCGAGCAGGGTTACAAGGTGACCGTCGAGCAGCTGGAGGCGGCGCGCACCCCGCGCACCAAGGCCCTGCTGTTCAACTCGCCCTCCAACCCCACCGGCGCCGTCTACTCCCCCGAGGAGGTCCGCGCCATCGGGCTCTGGGCGCTGGAGCACGGCGTGTGGGTCGTCACCGACGAGATCTACGAGCACCTCGTCTACGACGGCGCCCGAGCGGCCTCGGTGCCCGTGGAGGTCCCCGAGCTCGCCGACACCTGCGTCGTCCTGAACGGCGTGGCCAAGACGTACGCGATGACCGGCTGGCGGGTGGGCTGGCTCGCCGGGCCCGCCGACGTCGTCGGGGCGGTGGCGAACCTGCAGTCGCACCTGACGTCCAACGTCGCCAACGTCTCCCAGCGCGCCGCGATCGCCGCCCTGTCCGGCGACCTCGAGGCCGTGGCGGCCATGCGCACCGCCTTCGACCGCCGCCGGCGGCGCATGACCGAGATGCTCTCCGCGATCGACGGGGTCGAGTGCCCGCTGCCCGAGGGCGCCTTCTACGCCTACCCCTCCGTCGAGGGCTTGATCGGGAAGTCGTTGCGGGGCAGCGAGATCACTTCCTCGGCCCGGCTGGCGGAGCTGATCCTGGCGGAGGCCGAGGTGGCCGTCGTGCCCGGTGAGGCCTTCGGGCCCAGCGGGTACCTGCGACTGTCCTACGCACTGGCGGACGCGGACCTGGAGGAGGGCGTGGGGCGGATCCAGCGGCTGCTGGCCGAGGTCGTGTGAGCGCCCCCGGCGGCGAGCGCGACCTCGCCGTCCTGCTGCGCTCGCTGCGCCCGGTGCGCCGCCCCGGCGAGTTCGCCTACCGGCACCTGCCGCCGGGCAGCACCGTCGCCGACGTCCCGCGCGCGCTGGAGCCGGCGGCGACCGTGGTCGAGGACGAGGGCCTGACGCTCGTGCTGCCCGCCGAGCGGGCCGCGGAGCTGGGCGAGCCGGCCGCCGGGGACGAGCGGTACGCGTGGATCTCGCTGGAGGTGCACTCCGCGCTGGACGCCGTGGGGCTGACCGCCGCGCTCAGCCGGGCGCTGACGGACGCCGGCATCCCCGCCAACGTGCTCGCGGGGCGCTTCCACGACCACGTGCTGGTGCCCGTCGAGCGGGCGGAGCAGGCTCTGCGAGTGCTCACCGCGCTCTCCGGCGCCGACCAGCCGATCACCTGACGCACTGGCAGACTCACTCGGCGTGACGCGTTCTCTGGAGGCGCTGCCGAAGGCCCACCTGCACCTGCACTTCACGGGGTCGATGCGCACGAGCACCCTGGTGGAACTGGCCGAGACGCACGGGGTGCGGCTGCCTGCCGCGCTGACCGGTCCGCACCCGCTGTCGCTGTCGCCGGACGCGCGCGGCTGGTTCCGCTTCCAGCGCCTCTACGACGCCGCCCGCGCGTGCGTGCGCACCGCCGGGGACATGCGCCGCATCGTGCTCGAGGCGGCCGCCGACGACGCCGCGGAGGGCTCGAGGTGGCTGGAGCTGCAGGTGGACCCCACCTCGTACGCCGTCCACGTCGGCGGTCTCACGCCGGCGCTGGAGATCGTCCTGGACGCCGCCCGGGAGGCCACCGCGCTGACCGGCACGGCGGTGGCGGTCGTCGTGGCCGCCAGCCGGGTGCGCCACCCGCTGGACGCGCGGACCCTGGCCAGGCTCGCCGCCCGGCACGCCGGCCAGGGGCCGGGCACGGTCGTCGGCTTCGGGCTGTCCAACGACGAGCGGCGCGGCACGACGAGCGAGTTCGCCGGCGCCTTCGCCATCGCCCGCCGCGCCGGCCTGGCCTCGGTCCCGCACTCCGGCGAGCTGCTGGGACCGGCGCACGTGCGCGAGACGCTGGCGGCGCTGCAGCCCGACCGGCTGGGTCACGGGGTGCGCAGCGCCGAGGACCCGGACCTGCTGCGCCGCGTCGTGGACGCGGGCGTCGCCCTGGAGGTGTGCCCGGCGAGCAACGTCTCCCTGGGCGTCTACGGCGACCTGGCGCACGTGCCCCTGCGACGGCTGCTGGAGGCCGGCGCGACCGTGGCCCTCGGCGCGGACGACCCGCTGCTGTTCGGCCTTCGCCTGGCGGCGCAGTACCGCAGCGCCCGCGAGGACCACGGGCTCGACGACGCCGCGCTGGCGGGGCTGGCGAAGGCCTCGATCAGCGCTTCGCGGGCGCCGGCGGCGACGAAGCGGGCGCTGCAGGCGCAGGTGGACGACTGGCTGGCGGCTGCTCCGGACGGGGTGGAGGGGCTGGCGCGGACCACCCCGGCGTGATTGACTCAATTGAGCGAATCAATGGGTCGATGATGAGGAGGCACCGTGTTCGCGGGCCTGGTCGTGCTGGGGCCGCTGCTGGTGAGCCTGGTGCTCGCGGGCGCGGCGGCCACCCTCACCGCGCGCCGCCGGGTGCCGGACGCCGTGCTCCCGCTGCCCGTCGCCGGAGCACGGCGCCGCGGCGACGTGTGGACGGGGCTCGCCGGACTGGCGGCCGCCGGCACCGCAGCGGGGTGCGTGGCGGGTGCGTGGCGCCTGCACGAGGAGCGACTGGTCGTGCTCGCCCCGCTGGCCGGGGCCACCGCCTACGCGCTGGTGGCCCTGGTGGCGGAGGCGACGTGGCCCCGCCCGGTGGCCCGGCTGCGCAGCGCGCGGCTGCTGGTGCGCTCGGTGCGCGACAGCGCCTCCCCCGGCCTGCTCCGCTGCGCCGCCGCGGTCGGCGCCCTGCTCGCCGCGACCTGCTTCCTCGGCGCCGCCCTGGGGGCCGAGGACGGGCGGTCGGTCCAGTGGTCCTCCCCCGACGGGCTGGCGACCTGGAGCGCCGCCACCTTCCCCGGGGCGGCGCTGACCGTCCCGGTCGCAGCCCTGGCCGTGCTCACCGCCGTCGTCACCGGCGCCGTCCTGCACCGGGTGCCGGTACGGCCGTCGGCGCCGGCGAGCGACGACGCCACGGACGCCGCGCTGCGCCGGGTGGCCGCGCACCGGGTGCTGCGCACCTCGACCGCCGCCGCGACCCTGACGCTGGCAGGCCTGCTGCTGCTGGCGGGGAGCTCGGCCGGCGGGCTCGGCGGCGAGTACCAGGTCGCGCCGGACGCCTGGCGCTCCTCGACGCCACCCCGGGGGTGGAGCGCGCTGGCCGTGGTGGCGCTGTGGAGCTCACCGGTCCTGGCGCTCGCCGGGCTCGCCGCGCTCTTCTGGCCCGCTGCGGGGCTGCGGCGGGAGCGTGCGGCGGTGCGTGCCGCGTGAGCGGGCTGCGCCTCGTCGTCGACACCGCCTCCCCCGTGCCGGTCTACGAACAGCTGCGCCGGCAGGTGGCCACGCTCGTCACCACGGGTGCGCTGCGCACCGGTGACCGGCTGCCCGCCGCCCGGGCGCTGGCGGCGGACCTCGGCCTGGCGCTCGGCACGGTGCAGCGCGCCTACCGGGAGCTGGAGCTGGCCGGGCTCGTCGCCTCGCGCCGGCGCACCGGCACGGTCGTCACCGCCTCCGCCGCACCGGTGGACGAGGAGGTCCGCTGGGCCGCGGAGGGCTACGTGGAGCGGGCGCTCCAGGCGGGGCTGGGCCAGGAGGAGGTGCTGGACCTCGTGCACGACGCGCTGCTCAGAGCGAGCAGCCGACGAGCACCGGCTCGTTGACGATCCGCACGCCGAAGCGCTCGTGGACCCCGGCGGCCACCTCGCGCGCCAGCGCCAGCAGGTCGGCGGCGCGCGCCGAGCCGCGGTTCGTCAGCGCCAGCGCGTGCTTGGTGGACAGCGTCGCGGGGCCGGGTGCGCCGTACCCCTTGCCGAAACCGGCGCGCTCGATGAGCCAGGCGGCGCTCGTCTTCACCAGCGGCTCACCGTCCGCGCCGGTGCCGGCCGGGTACCGGGGGGCGCCTTCGGGGAGCACGGACGCCTCCTGCGGCGTCAGCACGGGGTTCGTGAAGAACGAGCCGGCGCTCCAGGTGTCGTGGTCGTCCAGGTGGGCCTCGTCCCACACCATGCCCTTGCCCTCGCGCAGGGCGAGCACGGCGGCGCGCACGGCGGTCATCGGCACGCGCTCGCCGACCTCCACGCCGAGGCGGCGGGCCAGCTCGGCGTAGGCGACCGGCGCGGAGCGGTCGTCCAGCGGGAGCTGGAAGGTGACCTCGAGCACGACGTAGCGGCTCTCGGCGTGCTCGCCGTGCAGCGCCACGCGCTCGGTCTTCAGCCGGGAGGTGCGGTAGCCGAAGCGCAGGTCCGCGGCGGCGAAGGTGCGCTGGCGGCCCGCCACGCGGTCGAAGGTGCGCACGGTGGCGATGGTCTGGGAGACGTCCTGCCCGTAGGCGCCGACGTTCTGCACGGGCGTGGCGCCCACCGTGCCGGGGATGCCGGACAGCGCCTCCAGACCCGACCAGCCGCTCGCCACGGCCCGGGCGACGAGGGCGTCCCAGCGCTCCCCCGCCGCGGCGGTGACCACGGCCCCGCCGCAGGCGTCCTCGGAGCCCAGCCGCACGCCGGTGGTGGCAACGCGCACGACGGTGCCGTCGAAGCCGGCGTCCGAGACCAGCAGGTTGGAGCCGCCCCCGACGAGCAGCAGCGGCTCACCCGCGGCGTCGGCCGCGCGCACCGCCTCGACGAGCTCGTCCTCGGTGCGGGCCGTCACGAGCCGGCGGGCGGGGCCGCCCACCCGCAGGGAGGTCAGCGGAGCGAGGGGGGCTCCGGCGGCGGGGGTGGTCGTGGTGGGGCTGGTCACGAGGAGCTCCCGGGAGCGGTGGCGGGCGGGCGGGCGACGCCCGAGAGCACCAGGGCGATCGCCGCGGCGACGGCGGCGGCGAGCAGGGCGTCGAGGATGCCGACGTGCTCGGCGAGCAGGCCGAGCAGGGGCGGGCCGGCGAGGAAGGCGGCGTACCCCACGGAGGACACCACGCTGACGCGGGCGGCCGCGCCGGCCTCGTCGTCGGCGGCGGCGCTCATGCCCAGCGGGAAGCCGAGGGCGGTGCCCACCCCCCACAGCGCCGCACCGGCCACGGCCACCGGCACGGACGGGGCGAGCGCGAACACCAGCACGCCGGCCACGGCGAGCGCGGCGCAGCCGCGCAGCGCGGCGACCCGGCCCGTGCGCTCCAGCACGACCGGACCCAGGAGGCGGCCGACGGTCATGAAGACGACGAACGCCGCGAACCCCGCGACACCGACCTCCTCGGCGGCGCCGTAGCCGTCGACGACCCCCACGGCCAGCCAGTCGTTGGCGGTGCCCTCGACGAACGCCATGCACAGGACCATCAGCCCCAGCAGCAGGGTGCGCGGCTCGCGCCAGGCGGTGCGCAGCGAGATCGAGCGAGGCGCCTCCTGACCGGGCTCCAGAGCAGCGGGAGCGCCGAGGAAGGAGCGCACGGCGAGCAGGGCCCCGGCCAGCGCCAGCACGGCCGCGCCGCCCAGGTGGACCCAGGTGGGCACGTCCGCGGCCAGCAGCAGCACGCCGAGCCCGGCGGCCAGCACGGTGCCCAGGCTGTACCCGGCGTGGAAGCGGGACATGATCGAGCGGTCCAGGCGGCGCTCGACGGCGGCGCCCTCCACGTTCATCGCCACGTCCCAGGCGGCGGTGCCGGCACCCTGCACGGCCAGCCCGGCCGCGACCACGGGGACGCTGGTCAGCGCGTCGGCACCGATGGAGACGGCCAGCAGACCCACCGCGACGGCCACGGCCCCGGCGGCGACGGTGCGCACCCGGCCGAGGCGCATCACGACGGCCCCCGCCAGCGGCATCGTCACGACCGAGCCGACGGACAGGGCGAGCAGCAGGAGCCCCAGCTGGTCGAACGACAGCCCCAGCGAGTCCCGCACGGACGGGATGCGCGCCACCCAGCAGGCGAAGGCGAAGCCGTTGAGGACGAAGGCGGCGAAGACGGCGTTGCGGGCGCGCAGCCCTTCGCGGTCGGCGGCCGCCGCGGGTGCGGCGGAGCTCACGGCAGGCGGACGACGGCGCGGGCGCGGCCCAGCACCTTGACGCCGGCGCTGGTGACGGCGAGGTCCACGGTGGCCGTGCGGTGCTCGGCGTCGACGGCGGCGACCGTGCCGGCGACCTCGACGACGGCGGCACCCTGCGCGGGCACGACGACGGGCGCCGTGAACTTGGTGGCGAACTCCAGGACGGCGGCGGGGTCACCGGCCCAGCCGGCGGCGCTCTGGCCGGCCAGCCCCATGGTGAGCATCCCGTGGGCGATGACGTCGGGCAGGCCGACGGAGCGCGCGACGGTCTCGTCGAGGTGGATGGGGTTGCGGTCGCCGGAGGCCTCGGCGTAGGCGCGCAGGTCCGCACGGGTCACCTCGTGGCGGGCGGGCGGCAGTGCGTCGCCGACCTGGACGTCCTCGAAGCGGACGGTGCTCACTGCTCCTCCGGGGCGCGCACGACGAGGGTGGAGACGGCGGTGCACACGGGGGTGCCGTCCGCCAGGCGCAGCTCGGTGCGGGTGGTGACCATGGCGTTGCCGCGCACGACGCGGACGCGGTCCACGTGCAGCTCGGCGGTCAGCTCGTCACCGGCCACGACCGGGCGGTGGTGCGTGAAGGACTGCTCGCCGTGCACGACGCGCGAGTAGTCGATGCCTGCCGCGGGGTCGGTGATGAACTGCGCGTCGGCCCGCTGCGCCAGGGTGACGGCGAACGTGGGCGGCGCCACGACACCCGCGTGGCCGAGGGCCCGCGCAGCGGCGTCGTCGTGGTGGGCCGGGTGGACCGCCCGCACGGCCCGGGCGAAGGCCCGGACCGCGTCGGCGGTCACGACGGTCGCCCCGGAGGCGGGGTAGACCCGCCCCTGGAAGGACTCGTCGACGGTGACGGACGTCACTTCGGCGATCGAGCTCTGGTCAGCGGGTCTCGCGGTGCGTGGTCTTCTTGCCGCAGCGCGGGCAGAACTTCGCCAGGTCGAGCCGGTCGGGGTCGTTGCGCCGGTTCTTCTTGGTGATGTAGTTCCGCTCCTTGCACTCGGTGCAAGCCATGGTGATCTTGGGGCGGACGTCGGTGGTCTTGGCCACGGCGGGTTGCCTCTTCCTGAACTGGGGTCCTGCGGGCGACTTCAGCGCCGCGATCTCGCCCCCCAGGGTACGCGACCGAGCGCCCGGACCACCACGCAGGACGAGCGGCCGCCCCGGGGAGGCGGCCGCTCGTCACGACGTTGCGGTGTCCGTAGCGGAGGCCGGACTTGAACCGACGACACAGCGATTATGAGCCGCTTGCTCTACCAACTGAGCTACTCCGCCGCGCACCGGCGGGGGTGACCCGCGGGTGCTGAGAGCCCCGATCGAGGATTGAACTCGAGACCTCTTCCTTACCAAGGAAGTGCTCTACCACTGAGCTATCGGGGCGTGCTAGCCGCTCGCACGACGTGAGGTTAACCCTACACGCCGCGACCCGGGCCCGTTGCCGGGCCCGGGTCGCGCTCGCGACGTGGCGGGTGATGGATTCGAACCAACGAAGGCAATGCCGGCGGATTTACAATCCGCTCCCTTTGGCCGCTCGGGCAACCCGCCAGTGCTCCTGGAGGACCAGGTGCGGGTGAGAGGATAGCAAGGTCTGGCGGCCGGCACGAACCGGCCGCACGCACCGCACCCCGGAGGGAACAGCTCACGTGCCCAGCGAGTCCTCGTTCGACGTCGTCAGCAAGGTCGACCGCCAGGAGGTGGACAACGCCCTGAACCAGGCGGCCAAGGAGATCTCCCAGCGCTACGACTTCAAGGGCACCGACGCCTCCGTGCGCTGGAGCGGCGAGTCGATCCTCATGGTCGCCAACTCCGAGGACCGCGTGAACGCCGTGCTCGACGTGCTGCAGACCAAGCTCATCAAGCGCGGGGTGTCGCTGAAGGCGCTGGACACGTCCGAGCCGGCCCCCTCGGGCAAGGAGCACCGCATCACCGCCACCCTCAAGGAGGGCCTGGAGCAGGACGTCGCCAAGAAGATCGGCAAGCTCGTGCGCGACAGCGGGCTGAAGAGCGTGAAGACGCAGATCACCGGTGACGAGATGCGCGTCAGCTCCAAGAGCCGCGACGACCTGCAGGAGGTCATCGCGCTGCTCAAGGGCGCCGACCTGGACGTCGCGCTGCAGTTCGTCAACTACCGGTGAACCGGGGCGCCGCGCGCCGAGCCGTGCTGGCCGGCGCGGCGGGGCTGGCGCTCGCGGCGTGCTCCGGGGGCGACCCGGAACCCGCTCCCGCGAGCAGCAGCCCCGCACCGACCACCCCGGACGACCAGGGCGCCCCCGCACCCGACGGGCTGCGGGAGTCGCAGCGCACCGAGCGGCGCTACGGCTCCCACCCCCGCCAGGTCGCCGACCTCTGGCTGCCGCAGGGTGAGCACCGCGACGCGCTCGTCGTCCTCGTCCACGGCGGCGCCTGGCGCGGGGAGGTGGACCGTCGCGACGTCAACCCGCTCGTGGCGGACCTCGTGGGCCGCGGCTGGCCGGTGCTGAACGCCGACTACCGAGGCGTGGGGGACGGCGGGGGGTGGACGAGCACCTTCACCGACCTGGCGAGCGCCGTGGACCAGGGTGCGGGGGTGCTGCGCGAGCTGGGCCTGCCCGAGGAGCGCACGCTGGTGCTGGGGCACTCCGCGGGCGGGCACCTGGCGGTGTGGGCCGCCGCCCGGCACCGGCTGCCCGCGGGCGCCCCCGGGGCCGACCCCCTGCTCGCGCCGGCGTTCGCGGCCTCCGCGTCGGGGGTGCTCAACCCCACCGCGCTGGGCGGTCCGGACGGCGACCCGAACGTGCGCAACGTCTTCGGCGGCGCGCGCGAGCAGGTGGACGGGCACTACGCCGTGGGCGACCCCACCCGCCTGGTCCCGCTGGGGATCCCGCTGCTCGTCGTGCACGGCACGGCGGACGAGACGGTTCCGCACCAGCAGGCGCAGGCCTTCGCCGACGCGGCGAGCGCCGCCGGGGACGACGTGCGCCTGGAGCTGCTCGACGGGGTCGGGCACCAGGACCCCCTCGACCCGGACGGCGAGTCCTGGCCGCTGGTGCGCGACTGGCTGGAGGGCGTCCTCGCCTGAGCGGGGCCGCCTCAGCGCCGGTAGCCGGCCATCGCCTCCAGGCGCGCGATGCGCTCGGCCATCGGGGGGTGGGTGGAGAACAGCCGGCTGACGCCGCCGCCGTGGAAGGGGTTGGCGATCATCATGTGGCTGGTGTTCACGAGGTCGCGCTCCGGCGGCAGGGGCAGCTGCCGCGTGCCCAGCTCCAGCTTGCGCAGCGCCGACGCCAGCGCCAGCGGGTCGCCGGTCAGGCGTGCGCCGTCCTCGTCGGCGTCGTACTCGCGGGTGCGGGAGATGGCGAGCTGGATGACGCCGGCGGCCAGCGGCGCGACCAGCGAGAGCGCGAGCAGCGCGAGCGGGTTGGAACGGCCCTCCCCGTCGCGACCGCCCGCGCCGAGGAACGCGCCGAACTGCGCGAACTGGGCGACCGACGTGATGACGCCGGCCAGCGCCCCGGCCACCGAGGACGTGAGGATGTCGCGGTTGTACACGTGCTGCAGCTCGTGGCCGAGCACGCCGCGCAGCTCGCGCTCGTCGAGCAGCTGCAGGATGCCCTCGGTGCAGCACACCGCGGCGTTCTGCGGGTCGCGGCCGGTGGCGAAGGCGTTGGGCGCCATGGTCGGCGACACGTACAACCGCGGCACCGGCTGGTGGGCGCGCGCGGACAGCTCCCCCACGATCCGGTACAGCGCCGGCTGCTCCGCCTGGGAGACCGGGCGGGCGCGCATGGCGCGCAGCGCGAGCTTGTCGGAGTTCCAGTAGCCGTAGGCGGAGGTGGCCACGCCCAGCCCGGCGAAGACCAGCAGCACCACCGGCGCGCGGAACGTCGACGCCAGCAGGGCGCCGAGCAGGAGCAGGACGGCCCAGATCGCGCCGAAGAGGACCGCGGTCTTCAGACCGTTGTAGTGACGGTGCATGCGGTGCTCTCGTCCTCCCCCAGTCCACGTCCGGCAGGGGTGCAACGCCCAGCACCGGGCGGGCGTTCCGCCGGTCGTGCGGCGCTGGGGGGCTCAGGCGCTCGCCGGGGGGCGGCGGTGCGCCGCGCCGGGGTGCGAGGCGGCCAGCCGCGCCCCGTCACCGGAGCCCAGCTGCTCGCGCAGCGTGGCGCCCGGCACGGCGGGCGGCGCGGTGCGCCCCCTGCGGCGCAGCTCCGGCACCAGGTGGTCCACCACGTCGGCGAACGTCCCGGGCACCGTGGCGTACATGAGGTTGAAGCCGTCGACGCCGGAAGCCTCGGCGAACTCCTCCAGGGCGTCGGCGACGGTGGCCGGGGAGCCGGCCAGCACCGGGCCCCGCCCGCCGACGGCCACGAAGCGGGCCAGGTCGTCCACCGTCCAGGTGCGGTCCGGGTCGCTGGTGAACGCGGACAGCGCGGAGCGGTTCGCGTCGGTCGTGACGTGCTGCAGCGGCTCCCCCGGCGCCAGGCCGGCCAGGTCCACGCCCGTCCAGCCGCCGAACAGCGCCAGCGCCCCCTCCCGGCTGGCGTGCTCGCGGTAGTCGGCCAGCAGCGCGCTCGCCTCCGCGTCGGAGGGCCGCACCACGGCGGTCAGCCCCGCGTAGACGGTGACCGAGCGCGGGTCGCGCCCGGCGCGCTCCACGCGCTCGCGCAGGGAGTCGACGGTGCGCCGCACGTGCTTCGCGGTGGGCCCGATGACGAAGACGCACTCGGCGTGCCGGGCGGCGAACTCCTGCCCTCGCGGCGATGACCCCGCCTGGAAGATCACCGGGGTGCGCTGGGGGGACGGCTCGCAGAGGAACGCGCCGGGCACGTCGAACCAGCGGCCGTGGTGGCCGATGTCGTGGACCTTCGCCGGGTCGGCGTACACCCCTCGGGCGGCGTCGCGCACGACGGCACCGTCCTCCCAGGAGCCCTCCCACAGCTTGTAGCAGACCTCCAGGTACTCCTCGGCGACGTCGTAGCGCTCGTCGTGCGGAACCTGCCGGTCGAAGCCCAGGTTGCGGGCCGCGGAGTCCAGGTAACCGGTGACGACGTTCCAGGCGACCCGGCCGCCGGTGAGGTGGTCCAGCGTGGTCAGGCGGCGCGCCAGGGCGTACGGCTGCTCGTACGTGGTGGTCACCGTCAGGCCGAACCCGAGCTGCTCGGTGACCGCGGCCATCGCCGAGACCGCCATGAGCGGGTCGTTGACGGGCACCTGCGCGGCCGCACGCACGGCCGCGTCGCGCGAGCCGCCGTGCACGTCGTACACGCCGAGGACGTCGGCGAGGAACAGGGCGTCGAAGCCCCCGCGCTCCAGCAGCCGCGCCAGCTCGGTCCAGTACCGCAGGGTGCGGTACTCGGAGCTGCGGTCCTCCGGGCGGGTCCACAACCCGGCGGCCTGGTGGCCGACGCAGGCCATGGCGAAGGCGTTCAAGCGCAGCGGTGCGGTGCTCACGGGGCGACGGTCTCCGGGTTCTTCGAGGTGGTCGTGTCCAGGGGCCGGTGGGCCGTCTCCGGGGCCGCGGCGGCGCAGGCGGCGGTGAGCAGCGCCAGTGCGCTGACGAAGCCGGCGACCAACCACGGCGCGCCGCCGGCCAGGGCCAGCAGCGAGGCCGCGACGAGGGGGGTCAGCCCGCCGCCGAGCACCGCGCCGATCGAGTAGCCCAGCGAGGCGCCGCTGTAACGGGTGCGCGCGGGGAACTGCTCGGCGAAGAACGCCCCCTGCGCGCCGTACATGCTGTCGTGCCCGAGGTTCACGGCGACGACGACCGCGCCGACGATCAGCACGGTGGAGCCGGTGTCGAGCAGCAGGAACGCCGGGCCGGTGAACACCGCGGTGAGCAGCGCCCCGAACAGGTACACGGGCCTGCGGCCGAAGCGGTCCGAGGCCAGTCCCCACAGCGGGGTGGTGGCCAGGCTCAGCACGGAGGCGACCAGGACGGCGAGCAGACCCACGTCGGCGCCGTCCTCGCGGACGTGCTCGGTGAGGTAGTTCAGGGCGAAGACCGTGTAGAGGACGTACCCGCCGATCTGCCCCAGGCGCATGCCGCTGGTCAGCAGCACCCCGCGGGCGTCCTCGCGCAGCACGTCGGCGACCGGGCGGCGGGCGACGGCCCCGGTGCGGCGCAGGTTCGAGAACACCGGCGAGTCGGTCACCTTCAGCCGGATGAGCAGACCGACCACGACGAGCACGGAACTGGCCAGGAACGGCACCCGCCAGCCCCAGGAGAGGAACTGCTCGGGGGTGGTGAGGGTTCGCGTCAGCCAGAAACCCCCGCTGGCCAGGACCATGCCCGCGGCCGAGCCCATCTGCGGCACGGCGCCGAACAACCCCCTGCGCCGCTCGGGGGCGTGCTCCACCGCCAGCAGCACCGCCCCGCCCCACTCGCCGCCGGCGGAGAAGCCCTGCAGCAGGCGGGCGGTCACGAGCAGCACGGGCGCGGCGATCCCGATGGTCGCGTAGGTGGGCAGCAGGCCGATGAGGGCCGTGGAGGCGCCCATGAGCAGCAGGGACGCCACCAGGACCTTCTTGCGCCCCAGCCGATCCCCGAGGTGACCGGCGACCGCGCCGCCCAGCGGGCGCGCCACGAAACCCACCGCGTAGGTCGCGAACGCCGCGACGACGCCGACGGCGCCGCCCACCTGCGGGAAGAACAGCGGGGCGAACACCAGCGCGGCCGCCGTGCCGTAGAGGTAGTAGTCGTACCACTCGATCGTGGTGCCGACGAAGCTGCCGAGCGCGGCGCGGCGGCGCAGGACGCGCTCGTCGGCGGCAGCGGGCACGACGACACGGGCAGAGCTCACCAGGACTCCCATCGGCCCTGGCGGAAGCACCTTCCCCGAGGGGTGGTTGCTGCGGCGTCGTCGAGCCAGGTCTCTCGGCCGCTCTGGATGGTCGTCGAGAAACCTAGGGCACGACGGAACCGGCCCGCAAACCCGCGCCGGGTCTCAGCCTCGGCGGCGGCGGACCTCGGCGCTCAGCGCCGGGAGCACCTCGGTGAGGTCCCCGACGATCCCGTAGTCGGCGAACTCGAAGATCGGCGCGTCGGGGTCGCTGTTGACGGCCACGACGGTCGCGGAGGCGGCCATCCCGCCGCGGTGGTGCACCGCGCCGGAGACGCCCGCGCCGACGTACAGGCGCGGGCTGATGGTGACGCCGGTCTGCCCGACCTGCGCCTCGTGCCCGATCCAGCCCTCGTCGGTGGCCACGCGGGTGGCGCCCACCGCGCCGCCGAGCGCGTCGGCGAGCTCCTCCACGGCCGAGAAGTCGCCCTCCACGCCGCGACCGCCGACGACCACGACCTCCGCCTCGGCCAGCGCGGGGCGGTCGGAGGTCGGGCGCAGCTCGCGGGAGTGGACGGTGACGGCGCGCGCCGCCGCCGGGGCCTGGACGCGGTGCTCGACGACGGCCGGCTCCGGCGCCTGCGGCAGCGGCGTGGCCCGCACGGAGTTGGGCGCCACGGCCACGACCCCGAACGGACCCGTGAGGGCGCAGCGGGTGGTCCACGTGCCGGCCAGGACGGTCTTGCCGGCCACGAAGCGGCCCTCGGCGTCGCGTTCGACGGCACCGGCGCCGGTGACGACGCCCGCGCCGGTGCGCACGGCGAGGCGGGCGGCGACCTCCTTGCCCTCGAAGGTGGAGGACACCAGCAGCAGCGGGGCGCCCACCTCGGTGCGCACCGTCTCCAGCACCTCGGCGACGGAGGCGGTGAGGTGCTCGTCGGCGCCGTCGACGAGGACGTGGTGCAGGACGGCGGCACCGTGCGCGCCGGCCTCGGCACGGGTCTCCCCGCCGGGGGCCGCACCGATCCACACCGCGTGCACCTGCGCGCCGGGCAGGCCGCGGGCGAGGGTCAGCAGCTCGCGCGCCGTGGGGCGCAGCCGCGCCCCGTCGTGGTCGAGCAGGACGAGCACGTTCACGAGAAGCCCTTCTCCGCCAGGTAGTCCACGAGCGCCGGGACGGTCTCGGCGCCCCCCGTCACGAGCACCCGGTCCTCGCGCTGCGGGCGCGGCGCGGCCTCGAGCACCTGCGTCGCCGACCCGGCCAGGCCCACGGTGGCGGGGTCGACGCCGAGCTCGGCCAGCCCGAGCACCGTCACCGGCTTCTTGCGCGCGGCGAGGATGCCCTTGAAGTCGGGGAAGCGGGCGCGGAACGCCTGGTCGGTGACCGAGAGCACCACCGGCGCCGGGGCGCTGAGGACCTCGACGTGCGTGGAGGTCTCGCGCCGCACCCGCACGGTGCCGCCGTCGAGGGTGATCTCGTCGGCGAGGGTGAGCTGCGGCCACTCCAGCAGCGCGGCCAGGGCCGCGGGCACCAGGGAGGTCAGCCCGTCCAGGCCGGCCATGCCGGCCACGAGCGCGTCGACGGGCCGCTCGGCGTGCAGGTGCCGCACGGCCGCGGCCAGCACCCGGGCGGTGGCGATCGCGTCCGAGCCGGCGACGGCGTCGTCGCGCACGTGCACCGCGCTGGTGGCGCCCATCGCCAGGCCGCGGCGCAGGGCCTCCACGGCCGCGGCGGGCCCGGCGGTGAGCACGACGACCTCGTGCGGCTCGGCGCCCTCGGCGGCCGGCTGCGCCTCCACCAGGCGCAGCGCCGCCTCCAGGGCGTCCTCGTCCAGCTCGTTGAGGGTGTCGTCCTCACCGCCGCGGGCGAGCAGGCCGTCCTCGCGGAAGGAGCGCGCCGACTGGATGTCGGGGACGTGCTTGACGCAGACGACGACGCGCACTCAGGCCTCCCGGTGGGCGGCGGCCTCGGCCAGCACCTGGCGCGAGTAGCGGATCATGTCCTCGCGGGAGACGACCTTGACGCGCTCGCGCCCGTGGGGCCGGCCCAGCTCGCGCTCGTAGGCGTCCAGGACCTCCCAGTCGTTCCAGGTGAGCACCTCCACGCCCTTGGCGGTCAGGGCGTCGAGGACCGCCTGCGGGTCCGGCTCGGCGGCGCGCTCGAAGCCGGCCGCGTCGGAGACGAGGTGGCGGACCGTCTCGGAGGCGTCGGACTTGGTGTGCCCGATCAGGCCCACGGGCCCGCGCTTGATCCAGCCGGTGCAGTACACGCCGGGCAGGTGCTCGCCCTCCGGGCTGAGGACCCGGCCCTCGTGGTTGGAGATGACGCCCTTGAGCTCGTCGAACGGCACGCCCGGCAGCGGGGAGCCGAAGTAGCCGACCGCGCGGTACACGGCCTGCACGTCCCAGGTGTGGACGTCGCCGGTGCCCTCGACGGTGCCGTCGCCCTTCAGGCGGGTGCGCTCGGTGCGCAGCGCGCTCACGTGGCCGTCGGTGCCGACGATCTCCACCGGCGCGTGCAGGAAGTGCAGGTGGATGCGGCGGGAGGCGGTGCCGTCGCCCTCCTTCAGCGTCCAGTCCGTCAGCGTCTTGACGACCTGCTTGGTCTGGTTCGACCCGTCGATGGCGGCCATCGAGCCCTCGTCGAACTCGAAGTCCTCCGGGTCGACGATGACGTCGACGTCGGGCACGTGCCCCAGCTCGCGCAGCTCCAGCGAGGAGAACTTCGCCTGCGCCGGGCCGCGGCGGGCGAAGACGTGGACGTCGGTGACCTTCGACGCCTTCAGCCCCTGGTAGACGTTGTCCGGGATCTCGGTGGGCAGCAGGTCGTCGGCGTGCTTGGCGAGCATGCGCGCCACGTCGAGGGCGACGTTGCCGGCGCCCAGGACGGCGACGCTGGAGGCCTGCAGCGGCCACTCGCGCGGGTAGTCCGGGTGGCCGTCGTACCAGGAGACGAAGTCGGCGGCGCCGTGGCTCTCCGGCAGGTCCACGCCGGGGAGGGCCATCGGCGCGTCCTCGATGGAGCCGGTGGAGAACACCACGGCGTCGTAGTGGCGCCGGACCTCCTCCAGGGTGAGGTCGGTCCCGAAGTCCACGTTGGTCAGCAGGCGGATGTCGCCGCGGCCCAGGACCTTCTCCAGCGCGACGACGATCTGCTTGATGCGCGGGTGGTCGGGGGCCACGCCGTAGCGGACCAGGCCGAACGGCGCCGGCAGGCGCTCGATCAGGTCGATGCTCACGCCGTCGAAGCCGGTCGCGGACAGGTCGGCCTTGGAGAGGATGTCCGAGGCGTAGATGCCCGCCGGTCCGGCTCCGACGACGGCCACGCGCAGCGGACGCTGGGTGCTCACTGGGTCTCGGTGTCCTTCGTCTCGACGTCGGCTGGGACTGCTCAGGCAAGCCTAACGGCACGGGGTGGGCGCCCTGGACGGCAGCATGCGCGGTGTGCAGCAGCCCAGCGCGCCCCCCGCCGCGCCCGCCCCCGCCCGTCCCGCGCGCGCCGGGGTCCTCGCCGGCGCCGGCGCCTACGTGATCTGGGGCCTTTTCCCCTTCTACTTCCACGCCCTGCTGCCCACCGGCGCGCTGGAGCTGCTGGCCCAGCGGGTGGTGTGGTCGCTGGCCCTGTCGGTGCTCCTGCTGACGGTGCTGCGCCGCTGGCCCGCGGTGCTGCGGGTGCTGCGCACCCCCGCCCAGCTGCGGCTGCTGGCGGTGGCCGCCGTCGCCATCGCCGCGAACTGGGGCGTGTACGGGCTGGCCGTGACCACCGGCAACGTCCTGGAGGCGTCGCTGGGCTACTTCGTCAACCCGCTGGTGACGGTGCTGCTGGGCGTGCTCGTGCTGCGCGAGCGGCTGCGGCGCGCGCAGTGGGCGGCCGTCGCCGTGGGCGCCGCGGCCGTGGCCGTCATCACCGCCGACCTGGGCCGGCTGCCGTGGATGGCGCTGGTGCTCGCGGCGTCCTTCGCCACCTACGGGCTGCTGAAGAACCGGCTGGCGCGCTCCGGCGCCGGCGTCGACCCGCTGACCGGCCTGACCGTGGAGACCGGCGTGCTCGTGCTGCCCGCCGTGGCGGCGCTGGTGTGGATCGGGGTGCAGGGGCGCTCCACGTTCACCGCCGGCGGCGCCGACCACGTCGCGCTGACGGTGCTGTCCGGGCCCACCACGCTCGCGCCGCTGCTGCTGTTCGCCCTCGCCGCCGGGCGGGTGCCGCTGACCACGATCGGGCTGCTGCAGTACTGCACCCCGGTGCTGCAGTTCCTCGCGGCGCTGGTGCTGGGCGAGTCGATGCCCGCCTCGCGCTGGGCGGGCTTCGCGCTGGTGTGGGCGGCGCTGGCGCTGCTCACCGTCGACGCCGTGCGCGCCCAGCACCGCCGGCGGGCGCCCGCCGCGCCCTCAAGCGGTACCGGCGCGGCGCCGATGGGGAGGGGACCCGGAGGAACCGGTCACCAGTCCTGAGGACGGACCCATGTCGAGCAGCGCCGCCGCACCCGCCCGCCCCTTCGCCGACCGCAGCGTGCGCACGAAGGTCCTGACCGCGCTGGGGGCGCTCGCGCTCGTGGCGACCGGCATCGGCGCCGGCTCACTGGCCGCCCTGTCCAGCACGGCGGAGCAGGCCGAGGCCCTGCACAGCGACACCGTGGTGGACAAGACCGCCCTGGGCCGGGTGCACCAGGAGGAGATCAAGACCCGGATGCTCGTCGCCCAGCACGCCGCCGCACCCGACGCCGCGGGCAAGGCCGAGGTCGCGGAGAAGATCGTCGAGTCGGACGCCGAGCTGGACACCTGGGCCGAGCGGTACGAGGCCGGTCCCCTCGTCGACGCCGCGTCGTGGCGCACCTTCACCGACGCCTGGGCGCAGTGGCGCACCGTGCGCGACGAGCAGCTGCTGCCGCTGTCGGACGCCGGCGACCGCGCCGGCTGGGCGCGCGCCTCCGCCGACGTCGCCCAGCCGCTGGTCAGCACCGCCGCCGACGCCCTGGACGTCGTGGAGGCCGCCGAGGACTCGCTGGCCCGCGAGCGCGCGGAGTCCACCGCGCGCACCGCGAGCAGCGCGCGCGTCGCGGTCCTGACCGCCTTGGCCGTCGGCCTGGCGGTGGCCGGCGCCCTGGGGGCGCTCGTCGTGCGCTCCGTCGTCGGGCCGCTGCGGGAGGTGTCGGCCTCGCTGGAGGCCATGGCCGACGGCGACCTGACCGTCGCCGCACCGGTGCGCAGCGCCGACGAGGTCGGCCGCATGGCTGCGGCGCTCGAGCGCGCCCGCACCGGCGTGCGCGGGACCGTCACCGCCATCGCCTCCTCCGCCGCGGCGCTGTCGTCGGCCACGTCGTCGCTGACGGCGAGCAGCGCGCGCATCGAGGAGGCCGCCGAGCGCACCGCGCGCGTCGCCGAGGGCGCCGCGGGCACCGCCGCCACCGTCTCGGCCAGCGTCGGCGACGTCTCCCGGGGCGCCGCCGAGATGCAGGCCGCGATCCGCGACATCGCCGGCGGCGCCGCCGAGGCCACGTCCGTGGCCGCCCGCGCCGGGGACCTGGCCGAGCGCGCCGGCGAGACCGTCGCCCGCCTGGGCGGCTCCTCCGAGCGCATCGGCGACGTCGTCAAGGCCATCACCGCCATCGCCGAGCAGACGAACCTGCTGGCCCTGAACGCCACCATCGAGGCCGCCCGCGCCGGGGAGTCCGGCAAGGGCTTCGCCGTCGTCGCCGGCGAGGTCAAGGAACTGGCCCAGCAGACCGCCCGCGCCACCGAGGACATCGCCCGCCGCGTCGCCACCATCCAGGACGACACCCGCGAGGCCGTGCGCGCCATCGAGGGCATCGGCGAGGTCATCGGCGAGGTCAACGCCCACCAGACGACCATCGCCTCGGCCGTGGAGCAGCAGGCGGCCACCACCCAGGAGATGAGCCGCGGCGTCGGCGACGCCGCGGCGGGCTCCGGGGCGATCGCCGAGGGCATCCGCGACATCAGCGGCGCGGCCGGCGCGACCGCCACCGGCGTCGCGCAGACCCGCGCGGCCACCGACGACGTGCACCGGCGCGCCGAGGAGCTCAGCGGGCTGGTCGGCCGCTTCCGCGTCTGAGCAGGACCTGGACCCGCCCGCCCAGCGCGCCGCCCAGCGCGAGGGCGAGCCCGGCCGCCGCCACCGCCACGGCGGCCGGGCGCGTCCCGGACAGACCCAGCAGCACCGCGGCGGCGCTGCACGTCAGCGCCGCGACCAGGAGCAGGTGCCCGGCGCGGACGGCGGGGAGGCGGCGGGCGGGGCCGGGAGCGCGGTGGCGGGGGGGCACGGGCGCCGATCGTGGCGCAGCGCGCGCACCCGGCGGACCCGCACGCGCACGGACCACCCGTCCAGCCCCGCCCGCGTGACCCACCGCGAGCACGGGGGCACGGGCGGGGCCGTGCGCACGGGCGAGGGGTCAGCCGACCCGGTCGGCGACCGTGGCCGCGTACGTCTCCAGCGCCCGGCGGGCCGCGCCGTCCGGCACGTCGGCCAGGTGCGCCGTGGCGCGCCCGGCCCACTCCCGCGCCGCGGCCCGCGCCGCCGCGGTCACCGGGTGCGCGCGCAGCGCCTCGACGGCCTCGGCCAGCACGGCGTCGTCGGCCAGGCCCCCCGAGTCCAGCAGCGCCACCACGCGCCCCGCGGGGGCGTCGCCGTCGGCGGCGGCCCGGCGGGCCAGCAGCACCGGCAGGGTCGGGACCCCCTCGCGCAGGTCGGTGCCCGGCCGCTTGCCGGAGTCGCCCACGTCGCTGGTCAGGTCGAGGACGTCGTCGGCGAGCTGGAACGCCACCCCCACGTCCTCGCCGTAGCGGACCATGGCCCGCACGACCTCCGGCGCCGCCCCGCCGAACTGGGCGCCGAAGCGGCCCGCGGTGGCGATCAGGGAGGCGGTCTTGTCGCTGAGGACGTCCAGGTAGTGGGCCACGGCGTCCTGGCCGGGGCGCGGGCCCACCGTCTCGTGCAGCTGCCCCAGGCACAGCCGCTCGAACGTCTGCGCCTGCACCCGCACCGCCTCCGGGCCCAGGCCCGCCACGACGTTCGAGGCGCGCGCGAAGAGCAGGTCGCCGGTGAGGATCGCCACGTTGTTGCCCCACACGTGGTGCGCGGCCGGGGCGCCGCGCCGCGTGGGGGCGGAGTCCATGACGTCGTCGTGGTAGAGCGAGGCCAGGTGGGTCAGCTCCACCACCACGGCGGCGTCCACCACCTCCGCGCGGCCGGGGTCGCCGAAGTGCGCGCCCAGCAGCGTCAGCATCGGCCGCACCCGCTTGCCGCCCGCCTCGACGAGGTGCCGGGACGCCGCGTCGGCCAGCGGGTCGGCGTTGCCCACGGCCTCGCGCAGGCGCTCCTCGACGACCTCCAGCCCCTCGCGCAGCGCGGCCAGCAGCGCGGGGTCCGCCGTCGGCAGGCCGGTGCTCGTCCTGGTGGTGGTCACGTCGCTCCTCACGCCTCGCTCCTCACGCCCGGTCCCTCACGCGGCGGGAGCCAGCCGCTGCAGCGCCACGACGACGCGGTCGGTGGCGTCCTTCGACGTCGGGTCGGCGAGGTTGGCCAGCAGCTTGACCACCAGCTTCATGATCCCGGGGCGCGGGAGCCCGAAGCGCGTGGCCGCGCGCATGACTTCCGGGTGGCCGATCAGGGAGACGAACACGCGCCCCAGCGTGTAGTACCCGCCCAGCTCCGCGCGAACCGCCGCCGGGTAGCCGTGCAGCGCGCGCTCGCGGGCGCGCGCGTCCGGGGCGTCCAGCGCGCCGTCCACGACCTCCGCCGCCAGGCGCGCCGACTGCATCGCGTACGCGATGCCCTCGCCGTTGAACGGGTTCACCATGCCGCCGGCGTCGCCGACCAGCAGCAGGCCGCGCGTGTAGTGCGGGGTGCGGTTGAACGCCATCGGCAGCGCCGCCCCGCGCACCTCGCCCACCTGGTGCTCGGGGTCGAAGCGCCACTCCGGCGGCATGGACGACAGCCAGCGGCGCAGCAGGTCGCGGTAGTCCACGTCGCCCGAGCCGGCGTCGGCCTTGAGCACGCCGAGCCCGACGTTGCTGGTGCCGTCGCCGACGCCGAACACCCAGCCGTAGCCGGGCAGCAGCTCGTGCGGTCGGGCGCCCGGCTCGCGCAGCTCCAGCCAGCTCTCCAGCCAGTCGTCGTCGTGGCGGGGGCTGCGGAAGTAGGTGCGCACCGCCACGCCCAGGGGGCGGTCGTCGCGGCGGTGCAGGCCCATGGACAGCGCCAGCCGGCTGCCCACCCCGTCGGCGGCCACGACCACGGGGGCGCGGAAGACGCGCTCCTCGCCGGCCCGGCGGCCCCTGTCGTCCACCGGGCGCGCGCGCACGCCCACGACGTGGCCGGTGCGCTCGTCCACCACGGGGGCGGTGACGGAGGTGCGCTCCAGGACGGTGGCGCCGCCGGCGCGGGCGTGCTCGGCCAGCGCCTGGTCGAAGCGGGAACGGGTGTGCACCAGCCCGTAGGGGGGGAAGTCGTTCAGCTCCGGCCACGGCACCTGCAGCCGCACGCCGCCGCCCAGCAGGCGCAGGCCGCGGTTGCGGACCCAGCCGTCCTCGGCGGGCGTGGGCAGGCCCAGCAGCTCCACCTCGCGGCTGGCGCGCGGGGTCAGCCCGTCGCCGCAGACCTTCTCGCGCGGGAAGGCGCTCTTCTCCAGCACCAGCACGCGCCGGCCCGCGCGCGCCAGGTACCGGGCCAGCGTGGAACCGGCGGGGCCGGCGCCCACGACGAGGACGTCGGCGTCGTGCGACGCCGCGCCCGCGGGCTGGGCGGCGCGGGGTGCGCCACCGGTCTCGACCGCCACCTGGTCCTCCGTCGTCGTCGCTCGTGAAAACCTTCACGAGCCCTTCGAGTGTAGTTCCCGGGGCTCAGGCCGCCGACCGCACGGCCCGGTGCAGCGCGACGATGCCGGCGGACAGGTCCTGCCACTGCACGCGCTCCCAGCCGGCCGCCCCCACCCGCGCCGCCAGCGCCCGCTGGTCCGGCCAGGCCTCGATGGACTCCATGAGGTAGCCGTAGGCCTCGCCGTGCGAGCTCACCAGCTTCGCCACCCGGGGCAGCCCGTGGTGCAGGTAGGCGCCGTACGCGCGGCGCAGCAGCGGGTTCGGCGGGGTGGAGAACTCGCACACCACCAGCCGCCCGCCCGGGCGCACCACCCGCGCCATCTCGCGCAGGGCGCGGTCGACGTCCACGACGTTGCGCAGGCCGAAGGAGATCGTCACCGCGTCGAAGACGCCGTCGGCGAACGGCAGCCGGGTGGCGTCGCCCGCCGTGAACGGCAGGTCCGGGCGGCGCAGCTTGCCGGTGCGCACCATCCCGAGGGAGAAGTCGCACGGCACCACCCGCACGCCGCGGTCGGCGAACGGCTCGCTGGAGGTGCCGGTGCCGGCCGCGAGGTCCAGCACCCGCTCGCCGGGCCGGGCGTCCACCGCCCGCACCACCGCGCGCCGCCAGAGCCGGTCCTGGCCGGCGGAGAGCACGTCGTTGGTGACGTCGTAGCGGCCGGCGACGTCGTCGAACATCGCCGACACCTGGCGCGGGCGCTTCGTCAGGTCGGCCAGCTCACGCCCGTCGGCAGTCACGGTCCCATCCTCTCAGGCGGCCACCGCGACCCCGTCGCGACCGGGCGCCGAGCGCCTCAGCGGGCGGTGAGGGCGGCCGGCGGGGCCAGCAGCCCGGGCACCCGGGCCAGGGGACGGCGCGCCGCCACCCCGGCGAGCACGACCACCGCGGTGACGACGGCCGGCAGCACCAGGCGCACCGGCAGCGGCAGCGCCGGCGGCGCCAGCACCTCCAGCACCGTGGTCAGCGCCGCGATGAGCAGCACGTGCGTCAGGTACACCGGCAGGGTGGCGCGGCCCAGCGCGCGCAGCGGGGTGCGCGGCCACCGGCGCACCAGCAGGGCGCAGGCGGCCACCGCCGCCAGCACGCCCAGGGCCCCGCGCAGCAGCGGCAGGCCCGGCACCAGGTGCAGGTCGAGGAGGCCGACGGCACCGCCCACCACCGCGAACGCCGCCAGCAGCGCCGCGGTGCGCCCCGGACCGGAGCGCTCGGCGACGGAGGCCAGCACCCGGCGGCCGTGCAGGCCCGCGAGGAAGAAGACGAGGTGGGCCGCCACGTCGTCCCAGGCCCAGCTGCCGGTGGCGGTGAGGCCGGCGCTGGTGGTCACCGACAGCGCGGCCGCGGCGGCCAGCTGGACCCCCGGCGGCACCGGGCGCAGCGCACGGGCCACGAGGGCGTAGACGGCGAGGGCGTACAGGTACCAGAGCTCGGTGTGCGGGCGCACCAGGGCGACGGCGAGCTCACCGGCACCGGCGGGCTGGCCGGCCTCCACCCAGGCGCCCGTGGCGAAGAACGCCGTGGTCAGCACCAGCCAGAGGCAGAACAGCCACGCGCTGGGCAGGACGCGCCGGAGCAGCACCCCGCGCCACGACCCCCTCGACGCCGAGGAGGCGAACAGGCCGGAGACCGCGAAGAACAGGGGCATGCGCGCCCCGGCGAGCAGGTTGTTCAGCGACTGCCAGGGCGCGGTGGCGTACCCCGCCTCCTGCAGGAACATCGTCGCGTGGGTCAGCACGACGAGCGCGATGGCCGCGCCCTTGGCCGCGTCCGCCCAGCCCAGCCGCTGGGCGGGCGCGCCCGCCACCACCCCCGCGCCGTCCGGCGTGGTCTCCGACGTGGCCATGCCGCTCCCCCGGTGCGTCGCGCGGTCACCACGGAGAGCGACCTCTGACGCAACGGGAGGGTAGGCGGGGCCAGCGCCGGGGACAACCGGCGCGCAGCTCCCCTCAGCCCGCGGCGACCGCCGCCCGCACCGCCTCGGCGACCCGGCGGGCACGCCCGGCGACCTCGCCGCGCGGCACCCGCAGCTCCACCACGCGCAGCCCCTCCGGGCGCGCGGCGATCGCCGACGCCGCCGCCGCGGGCGTGGCGGGACGCTCGTGCGGCACCCCCCACGCGGCGCACAGCGCGGCCACGTCCACCCCGTGCGGGGTCGCCACGACCCGCTCGAAGGTGCTGCGCGAGACCGAGGAGGCGTGCTCGAGGGTCTCGAAGATGCCGCCGCCGTCGTCGTTGACGAGCACGACCGTCAGGTCCGGGCGCGCCTCCCCCGGCACCGGCAGCAGCGCGTTCGCGTCGTGCAGGAACGCCAGGTCGCCCACCAGCAGCCGCACGCCGCCGCCGCGGGCCAGCGCCACCCCGCACGCGGTGGCGAGGGTGCCGTCGATGCCGGCCAGGCCGCGGTTCGACACCGCCGGCACCTCGGCCGGGTGCGCGGCCAGGTCCGCGTCGCGCACCGGGTTGCTGGCGGCCACCACGAACGCCGAGCCGTCCGCCGCGCACGCCGCCACCGCCTCGCGCGCCGCCCACGGGCCGCTGAGCGCACCGGCGGCGGCCTCGCCGTCCAGGAGGGCGTCCACCGCCTCGACGGCCAGCTTCCCCGCGCGCGCCCAGCGGGCGGCGAACTCCGGCTCCCGCTCCCCCGGCGGGTCCGCCACGGCCGCCGCCGGCAGCACCCGCGCGGCGCGGAAGCCCGCGTCCGGCCACGTGCCCGAGGCGCTGACCACGACCAGCTCGACGTCGTCGCGGGCCAGCAGACGGCTCACCGGCCGCGACAGGGTGGGGTGGCCGAACACGACGACGCGCTCGGCGTCGCCCAGCGGGCCCTCCGCGTCGGCGACGCCCAGCAGCAGCCGGTAGGGGCCCACCGCCTGCGGGCCACCGCGCGCGCCGGAGCTGGGCTCGGCCAGCAGCGGCCACCCGGCGTCCTGCGCGAGCGCGCGGGCGGCGGCACCCACCGCCGCGTCGGGGGCGTCGCCGGCGAGGACGAGGGTGCGCGGGCCGCGGGGCAGCACCACGGGCGCCGGGGCCGGCACGCGCTCCACCCGCGCCAGCCCGGCGTCCCCGGCCGGGGCGGCGCCCGGCGAGGGCGTCAGCGGGTCGGCGAAGGCGACGTTCACGTGCGCCGGACCGGCACCGTCCCCGCGCGAGCCCCGGGCCGCCGCGGCCGCCCGCGCCACCACCGAGCGCCACGCCGGCGCCTGGCGCTGCGGGTCGGCGGGCGCGGGGACGTCCGCGGAGAAGCGCACCGACGGCAGGAACAGGCGGGCCTGGGCGTCGGCGGTCTGGCTGGCACCGGAACCGCGCAGCTCGTGCGGGCGGTCCGCGGACAGCACCAGCAGCGGCACCCCGGCGTGGGAGGCCTCCAGCACCGCCGGGTGCAGGTTCGCCACGGCGGTGCCGGACGTGGTCACCACCGCCACCAGCGGGTCCTCGCCGGCGGTCAGGGCGCCGCGCGCCAGGCCCAGGGCCAGGAACCCGGCGCTGCGCTCGTCGACGCGCACGTGCAGCCGCAGCCGGCCCTCGTCGGCGGCGGCGGCGGCCGCGTACGCCAGCGGCGCGCTGCGCGAGCCGGGTGAGAGGACGAGGTGGCGCAGGCCCAGGGAGACCAGCGCGTCGACGAGGACCGTCGCGAGCGCGGTCGAGGGGTTCACCCCTCCATTGGACCCCCTGGGCGCGGGTGCCCCGCACCGCGGGGGCTGTGGCAACCTCCGGGTGTGAGCGAGAGCACCCGGTCCCTGCCGTCCCTGGAGGAGCTGCTGGCGGTGATCCCCGGCGGCGGGCTGGTCGAGCGGATGGGCATCGAGTTCGTCGAGGCCGCGCCCGAGCGGCTGGTGGCGACCATGCCGGTGGAGGGCAACACGCAGGTCGCGGGGCTGCTGCACGGCGGCGCCTCCTGCGTGCTGGCCGAGACGCTGGGCTCCATCGGGGCGCTGCTGCACGTGTGGCCCGGTGGCCAGGCGCTGGGCACCGACATCAACGCCACCCACCACCGCTCGGCGTCCTCGGGCCTGGTGACGGGCACGGCGACGGCGATCTCGCTGGGGCGCACGCTGTGCAGCCACGAGGTCGTCGTCACCGACGAGGCGGGCCGGCGGCTGTGCACGGCGCGGATCACGAACCTGGTGCGCCCGGCGCCGGCCGGCTGAGGACCTCGTGGCAGGCCGCCAGCCGCTCGCGCCACCAGGCCTCGCGGCCGGCGGGCGCCCGGTGCGCGGCGAGCAGCGCCTCCTCGGCGCGGGCGGGCCCCACGGGCAGGGTGCCGTCGGCCGGCAGCAGCGGGTCGGCGGTGACGTCCGCCGCGAGCAGCGCCCCGGTGCCCAGCCCGCACGCGAACGGCAGCTCCGGCAGCGCGGCCGCCAGCGCCGTGCCGGCGGCCAGCCCCACGGAGGTGTCCAGGGCGCTGGAGACGACCACGGGCAGCCCGCACGCGGCGGCCACCGCCAGCGCGGGGCGCACCCCGGACAGCGGGGCCACCTTCACGACGACGACGTCGGCGGCCTCCAGCCCCGCCACCCGCAGCGGGTCCTCGGCCTTGCGCACGCTCTCGTCGGCGGCCAGGAGCACGGGCGTGCCGGCGCGGACCAGGCGCCGGCGCAGCCGCGCCATCTCCTCCAGGCTCGCGCAGGGCTGCTCGGCGTACTCCAGCCCCACCTCGCCGAGCGCGCCCAGGGCCCGCTCGGCCTCGTCGAGGCTCCAGCCGGCGTTGGCGTCGACGCGCACCCGCCCCGCGGGACCGAGCACGTCGCGCACGGCGCGCACGCGGGCGACGTCCCCGGCGAGCGCCTCCTCGAAGGGGAGCCCCGGCTCGGCGACCTTGACCTTCGCCGTGCGGCAGCCGGGGAAGCGGGCCAGCACGGCCGGCACGTCGTCGGCGGGCACGGCGGGGACGGTGGCGTTGACCTCGACGCGCTGGCGGCGCGGCGCGGGGAACCCGTGCCAGGCGGCCTCGACCGCGGCGGCCAGCCAGCGGGCGGACTCGACCGGCCCGTACTCGAGGAAGGGCGAGAACTCCCCCCACCCCGCGGGCCCGCGCAGCAGCACCGCCTCGCGCTCGGTGACGCCGCGGAAGCGGCGCCGCAGCGGCAGGCGCACGACGCGGGCGGCGTCGCGCAGGTCGGCGAGCGCAGGCAGGTCGGGCACGGCCCCATCCTGGTCCGCGGCGCCCGCCCCGTCAGGCGGTGGCGCGCTGCGGCCCCGTCTCCTTCGGGAGGGTGACGACGGCGGGCCGCGCCGGCCGCGTGCGCAGCACCGTGGTCACCACGCCGAGGAACAGCACCAGCCCGGCCATCTCCAGCGCCTCCTCCACCCCGGCGGCCAGCACGTACACGGCGCTGTCCTCCCCGAGGGCGCTGTAGGCACCGGCGCTGAGGACCTCCACGCCGACGGCGCCGCCGAGGTAGACGGCCGCCGAGAGCAGCACGCCCCGGCGCACGGCCCGCGACTGCGCGAGCAGGAAGCGCACGAACAGCAGCCCGAACGCCACCACCAGCGGCACCGCCACCACGACCCAGGCGAAGCTGAGGAACCCGGTGAGGCCGAAGCCGTCGCGCAGCGGCCCGATGACGATCTCGTGCACCGCGCTCATCTCGTCGAACGAGAGGTAGCCGAAGGCGACGGCGAGCAGCAGCCAGTGCCGCCGCCAGCGGCGCTGCGGGTGCTCCCCGTCGCGCGCGGCCCGCGAGACCTGCCACAGCCGCTCGGCGCACGCGAACAGCAGCACCGCGTTGAACCAGGCCGGCACGCCGCCCTCGCGGTCGACGTAGAACCACCGCTCGAGGTTGTCCAGGCCGGGCACGCCGCCGAGGGCGGCGGCGCCGGCGAGCGCCCGGCTGAGCAGGCTGGCGGCGCTGAGCGCGGCGACGACCAGCAGCAGCGTCGCGGTCCCCCGGCCGGGCAGCAGCAGGACGTCGCGCAGGCGGTGCGGCGCGGTGGGCGACCCGGCGCCGACCGACGCGTCACCCGTGGTTCCCCCCGTGTTCATGCCGCGAGGGTGGCACTTCTCGCGCCCCATGGGTAGTTCAACGGCGGAACCGATCTTCGCCCTGGCTCGTCCTGCCCAGTTCGTTGTACGCACCGTGACGACACCGGGACGGTGCGCCGATCGTCTTCGCGCCCGTCTACCCTCGGCCGACGTGAGCGCCCTCGACGGAGTCAGCGAGACCTTCGACCCCTCGGCCTGGGCGGAGGTGCCCGGCTTCGAGGACCTCACCGACGTCACGTACCACCGGTGCGTGCGCCCCGGCCGCGAGCGCGGCACCGTCCGCATCGCCTTCGACCGCCCCGAGGTGCGCAACGCGTTCCGGCCCGGCACGGTCGACGAGCTGGCCCGCACCCTCGACCACGCCCGCCGCACCCCCGACGTCGGCTGCGTGCTGCTCACCGGCAACGGCCCCAGCCCGAAGGACGGCGGGTGGGCGTTCTGCTCCGGCGGCGACCAGCGCGTCCGCGGCCGCTCCGGCTACCAGTACGCGCAGGGCGAGACCGCCGACACCGTCGACGCCGCCCGCGCGAAGGCCGAGGGCGGGCGGCTGCACGTGCTGGAGGTGCAGCGGCTCATCCGGTTCATGCCCAAGGTCGTCATCGCCGTCGTGCCCGGCTGGGCGGCCGGCGGCGGCCACTCCCTGCACGTCGTCGCCGACCTCACCCTCGCCAGCGCCGAGCACGCCCGCTTCAAGCAGACCGACGCCGACGTCGGCTCCTTCGACGCCGGCTACGGCTCCGCGTACCTGGCCCGCCAGGTCGGCCAGAAGTTCGCCCGGGAGGTCTTCTTCCTCGGCCGCCCCTACACCGCCCAGCAGGCCCACGAGATGGGCATGGTCAACGCCGTCGTCCCGCACGCCGACCTCGAGGAGGAGGCCCTGCGGTGGGCCGCCGAGATCAACGGCAAGTCCCCCACCGCGCAGCGCATGCTGAAGTTCGCGTTCAACGCGGTGGACGACGGGATGGTGGGCCAGCAGGTGTTCGCCGGGGAGGCCACGCGGCTGGCCTACATGACCGACGAGGCCGTGGAGGGGCGCGACGCCTTCCTCGGCAAGCGCGAACCGGACTGGTCGCCGTTCCCCTGGTACTTCTGATCTTCTGGACCGGGTCGTCACTTGGGCGGGGTTCGCGTCCGGGTGGCGAGGGGGTGCCGCGTCCGGGCTCTCCGCCCGCGAGCGGGTGCGATCCTCGCCCCAGTGCGCGGGGCGGGCTCCGGACGCCCGGCCACCCCACCCCCTCGCCACCCTCTCCAGCCCAGTTCGCGCGGGGTCCGGCACGGCACGCGGCCCGGCAGCGCGCGGAGCTCGGCACGACCACGCAGCCAGGTGCCGCTGAAGGGTCCGCGGGGTGCACGGGTGCCGGGCGTCCGGAGCCCGCGCCGAA
>NZ_JBKBCT010000046.1:0-30495 GCF_050871525.1 Kineococcus auxinigenes
GGGGTGCTGGACGGGCTCGCCGCACACCGTCGCCGGCACGCCCGAGCGGTGACGGCCCACCCCGGCGTGTTCACCCCCGCCTGCAGCACCGCTGCCCGCCGCGGTTCCGAGCGCCCGGTCATCCCGCAGCGCGTGCGCGGCCACGAGCAGCTGGCGACTTCACGGCCGCACCGAGAGGCGCGAGATCACGAGCGAGTCGATCACTCGCACAACGCTGATCTCCAAGTGCAAGACGAGGACGAGACGCCCACCCGACCGGTGCTGACGACCTCGCCGTCGGTGAAGCACCAGTCGACGCTGCAGCTCGGTGCAGACGCTGAAGACGTCTGCACCATCCACGCAGCAGCCTTGCCTTCCACCCCTCCGCGGCACGGTGTGGTGGTCCCGGGGGTGCTCCACGCACACGCCTGAGGGCCCCTCGCCTCCCTGGGGGTTCTCGAGGTGATCACGACTCGGGCGCCGCGGTCGCGATCGGCCGCCCCGTGGACGGGGCGAGGATGAGCGATGAGTCGCCGCTGCTCGCTCGGCCCGAGGCGTCGCGAAGCGAGTGGCTGACGGAGTCCAGGACTACGCCCGGACCGGTCATGCCCCCGGAGGACCCGATCCCGACGGGCCAGCAGTGACGCCCATCGGCGTCAGCGACATCCAGGACTGGCTGCAGGATCCGCCGGCCACGTACTGGCGAGGCGGTTCCAGGGAGCCGTGGCGAGTGCTCAGCAGCGACGTCCCCGCTCACGGCGGATCGGCTCCGCCGGCGGAGGCCACCTCCGTCCTCGCCGTCTACGGCCTCGTTCGGGACAGCACCTTCTCCCCCAGCTCCCAGTGGGGCCGCACCCGTCTGGAGCTGCACGTCGAGCCCGCCGCCCACGTCGTCCAGCGACGAACGGTGGACTGCACTGACGACGTCCCGGAAGAGGGCTGAGGCAGTACTGGACCAGGCACTTCGACCTCACGGTCACGACGCGACGAGGCGAGTCCTTCCCGTCGGCCTCACAGGGCCAGGTGCAGCCTCAGAGCATCGCCGAGCGCGTTCAGCGCCTCGAACGGCAGCCGCCTCGGTGCCGGCCCCAGCCGATCCACGGAGTCGTCCCAGTCCCTCCACGCAGCGGCGCAGTCCTGTTCCAGCTGCTGGTGGGTCAGTGCCCGGACGGCCCGCTGGACCGCCGCGGAGCGCGACGGCAGACCTGCCTGACGCCGCGCGTCGCGGGAGCCGACGTCACCTGCCTGCCGCACCAGGTAGCGGTTTCCCCGGTGCACCGGACGGGTAGGGGTTCGACGAGGACGACGACAGGAGGTTGCCGTGACGAGCGGACCGATCGACCCGGCGCGTGAACCGGAGCTGGACAGCGCGATGGCCACCGGCAACGACGAGGGCGAGCCCGGCCCCCCGGCTTCCCCGGCAGACGCGAGCGAGGACGGCGCGGCGGTGGAGGAGACGACCGAGGCGGAGCTGGCCGTGCACGACGACGCTCCCCTGGCCGCCTCCGCGCTGCCGGCGCCGGACGCGGAGCCCGACCCGCGCGACCCGGAGTTCCAGGAGCCCGGCGCCTGAGCGCACGAACCCCGCACGAGCCCCCGCGCGACGACCCGAGGAGATCCCCGTGCCCGAGAACCCCGTCGGCCCGATGGGCGGCCTCGACCCGATCGCCGGCGCCGCGCAGCACCCCGGCGTCGCCCTGGTGGCGGGTTCGGCCGGGGTGATCGGCGCGCACGCCGCCGCGGAGTACGCGCGCGTTCCCGGTTGGACGGTGCGCGGCGCGGCCCGCCGCGCGCAGCCGGACGTGCCGTGGCAACCCTTGCCCGCGGACCTGTCCACCGCCGACGGCGCCCGCGACGGCCTGGCGGCCGCGCGGGACACCACGCACCTGGTGTTCGCCGCCTACGTCGAGCGCGGCGACGAGCGGCAGCAGATCGAGGAGAACACCGCGCTGCTGCGCCACACCCTGGACGCCCTGGCCGGCGCCCCGCTGCGCCACGTCACCCTCTACCAGGGCGGCAAGGCGTACGGCGCGCACCTGCCGGGGTTCAAGACGCCCGCGCGCGAGAGCGACCCGCGCCTGCTGGTGCCGAACTTCTACTACGCCCAGGAGGACGTGCTGCGCGCCGAGGCGGCCCGGCGCGGGTTCGGGGTGACGGTGCTGCGGCCCGAGGGGGTCGTCGGGTACGCCACCGGCAACCCCATGAACATCCTCATGGTGGTGGCGGTGCACGCGGCGATCAGCCGCGAGCTGGGGTTGCCGCTGCGCTTCCCCGGCTCGCGCGCGGCCGCCGAGGCGCTGTACCAGGTGACCGACGCGGAACTGCTGGCGCGCGCCACCGTGTGGGCGGGGTCGACGCCGGCCGCCGACGGGGAGGTCTTCAACGTCACCAACGGCGACCAGTTCCGCTGGGCGCACGCCTACGCGGCGATCGCCCGGCACCTGGGGATGGAGCACGACGAGCCGCAGGACTTCTCCCTGAGCTCGGTGATGCCGATGCACGCCGGGCTGTGGGGCCGCCTGGTCGAGCGGCACGGGCTGGTGCCGACGCCGTACGAGCGCCTGGTGGGGTGGGCGTTCGGGGACTTCCTCTTCCACTCCGGCTTCGACAACGTCTCCAGCACCGTGAAGGTGCGCCGCGCCGGCTTCGGGGAGTGCCTCGACAGCGTCGACCGGTTCTGCGAACTGCTGGACCGCCTGGCCGAGCGGGGGGTCGTGCCCCCGTCGCGGTGAGGTCGCGGTGCGCGAGGATGGGCCCGTGGTCGAGGACAGCCTGTGGACGCGCATCACCCGTGAGGACCCGGAGCACTCGCAGAGGTACGTGGAGCGCTTCCGCTCCATGGCCGCGGCCGGGGCGGACCTGGACGGCGAGGCGCGGATGGTCGACGCGATGCTGCCGCGCGGCGCGCGCGTGCTGGACGCCGGCTGCGGGCCCGGCCGGGTGGGCGGGGCGCTGGCGGGCGCCGGGCACGAGGTGGTCGGCGTGGACGTGGACCCGGTGCTGATCGCCGCCGCCGAGCAGGACCACCCCGGCCCGACCTGGCTGGTGGGCGACCTGGCGGAGCTGGACCTGCCCGCCCGCGGGGTCGCGGGGGGCTTCGACGTCGCGGTGTGCGCGGGCAACGTGGTGGCGTTCCTGGCGCCCGGCACCCGGGTGGAGGTGCTGCGCCGCCTGGGCGCGCACCTGCGCGGGGGCGGGCGCGTGGTGTGCGGGTTCGGCGCGGGGCGCGGGTACGAGGTGGAGCAGTTCCTCGACGACGCCGGCGCCGCGGGCCTGGAGCCGGACCTGCTGCTGTCCACGTGGGACCTGCGCCCGCACACCCCGGGCTCGGACTTCCTGGTGGCGGTGCTGCGCCCGGCGGTCTGACCGCCCCTGCATTGCATGAGCATCCAGCACCGTGCATAATCTTGCGCATGTCGAAGGTGCTGACCTCCCTGCCCGCCGGTGAACGCGTCGGGATCGCCTTCTCCGGCGGCCTGGACACCTCCGTGGCGGTCGCGTGGATGCGCGAGAAGGGCGCGGTGCCCTGCACCTACACCGCCGACATCGGCCAGTACGACGAGCCGGACATCGACTCCGTGCCCGGCCGCGCCGAGGCCTACGGCGCCGAGCTCGCCCGCCTCGTCGACGGCAAGGCGGCGCTCGTGGAGGAGGGCCTGGCCGCCCTGACCTGCGGGGCGTTCCACATCCGCTCCGGCGGGCGCGCCTACTTCAACACCACCCCGCTGGGCCGCGCCGTCACCGGCACCCTGCTGGTGCGCGCGATGCTCGCCGACGACGTGCAGATCTGGGGCGACGGCTCCACCTTCAAGGGCAACGACATCGAGCGGTTCTACCGCTACGGCCTGCTCGCCAACCCCTCGCTGCGCATCTACAAGCCGTGGCTGGACGCCGACTTCGTCACCGAGCTCGGCGGGCGCAAGGAGATGTCGGAGTGGCTGCAGGCGCGCGACCTGCCGTACCGCGCCAGCACCGAGAAGGCGTACTCCACCGACGCGAACATCTGGGGCGCCACCCACGAGGCCAAGCGCCTGGAGCACCTCGACGTCGGCGTCGAGCTCGTCGAGCCCATCATGGGCGTGCGGTTCTGGGACCCCGAGGTGGAGATCGCCCCCGAGGACGTCACCATCGGCTTCGAGCAGGGTCGCCCCGTCACCATCAACGGCCGGGAGTTCGACAGCGCCGTGGACCTGGTGCTGGAGGCCAACGCCGTCGGCGGCCGGCACGGCCTGGGCATGTCCGACCAGATCGAGAACCGCATCATCGAGGCCAAGAGCCGCGGCATCTACGAGGCCCCGGGCATGGCGCTGCTGCACGCGGCGTACGAGCGCCTCGTCAACGCGATCCACAACGAGGACACCGTCGCCAGCTACCACAACGAGGGCCGGCGCCTGGGCCGCCTGATGTACGAGGGCCGCTGGCTGGACCCGCAGGCCCTGATGCTGCGCGAGTCGCTGCAGCGCTGGGTCGGCATGGCCGTCACCGGCGAGGTGACGCTGCGGCTGCGGCGCGGCGAGGACTACTCGATCCTCGACACCACCGGCCCCTCGTTCAGCTACCACCCCGACAAGCTGTCGATGGAGCGCACCGAGGACTCCGCGTTCGGCCCGGTGGACCGCATCGGCCAGCTGACGATGCGCAACCTCGACATCGCCGACTCGCGCGCCCGCCTGGAGCAGTACGCCCGCATCGGCCTGGTGGGCCAGTCCCCGCAGGCCGCGCTGGTGGGCGCGGCGCAGGCCGCCTCCACCGGCCTGATCGGTGCGATGGACGAGGGCGGCGCCGAGGCCATCGCCTCGCGCGGGGAGGTCTCCGCGGACGAGTCGCTGCTGGACCGCGCCGCCATGGAGTCCGGCACCGACTGACCGGCTCCCGGCGCGCGCGGACGGCCCGGGCGGAGGAGCATCGGTGAGCGTGGAACACCGACACCTCGGCCGCTCGGGCCTGAAGGTCTCCGAGATCACCTACGGCAACTGGCTCACCCACGGCTCCCAGGTCGAGAACGACGCCGCGGTCGCGTGCGTGCACGCCGCCCTGGACGCCGGCATCTCGACGTTCGACACCGCCGACGTCTACGCCAACACCGTCGCCGAGAGCGTCCTCGGTTCGGCGCTGAAGGGGCAGCGGCGCGAGTCCCTGGAGATCCTCACCAAGGTCTTCGGGCCCATCGGGCCCAAGGGGCACAACGACACCGGCCTGTCCCGCAAGCACGTGCTGGAGGCGTGCGAGGGCTCGCTGCGCCGGCTGGGCACCGACCACATCGACCTCTACCAGGCGCACCGCTACGACTACGCGACGCCGCTGGAGGAGACGATGCAGGCGTTCGCCGACCTCGTGCGCTCCGGCAAGGTCGGCTACGTCGGTGTCAGCGAGTGGACCGCCGACCAGTTGCGCGCCGGGCACGCCCTCGCGCAGCAGCTCGGCTTCCAGCTCGTCTCCAACCAGCCGCAGTACTCGATGCTGTGGCGGGTCATCGAGGCGGAGGTCGTGCCCGCCTCCCGCGAGCTCGGCGTCTCGCAGGTCGTCTGGTCGCCCATCGCCCAGGGCGTGCTGACCGGCAAGTACACCCCCGGCGGGAAACCGCCCGAGGGTTCGCGCGCCACCGACACCAAGGGCGGCGCGGACATGATCCAGCGGTTCATGCGCGACGACGTGCTCGCCCGCGTGCAGCGGCTGCGGCCGGTCGCGAGCGACCTGGGCCTGTCGATGGCGCAGCTGGCCGTGGCGTGGGTGCTGCACGAGGAGAACGTGGCCAGCGCGATCATCGGGGCCTCGCGCCCGGAGCAGGTCCACGACAACGCGGGCGCCGCCGGCAAGAAGATCCCGGCCGATGCGCTGGCCCGCATCGACGAGGTCCTCGGCGACGTCGTCGAGCGCGACCCGGCCAGGACGCTGGAGAGCTCCCCGAAGCAGCGCGAGGTCTGAACCCGTGGTGAGCGGCGGGGACGACGGCGGGGCGCGGCGGCTCGCGGACCTGCTGCGCGGGCAGGCGAGCGCCTGCGCGGAGCTCGGCTCGCCCCTGTACGCGCACCTGCTGACCCGGGCCGCCGACGACGTCCTCGCCGGCGGCCCGGTGCGCCGGGTCCTCGCCGGGCACGAGGACGACCCGCCCGGCGCGGCGCTGCCGCTGCGCCTGCTGGGCGCCGCGCAGCACCTGGCCCTGTCCGGCGGCGCTCCCGGCTACGCCGCCCACCTGCCCAGCACCGGCGGCGACGGCGACGCGGAGGCGGCCTGGCCGGCGTTGCGGGAGCTGTTGAGCACCTCGGGCGATCAGGTGCGGGCGGGGCTGCGCACCGCCCCGCAGACCAACGAGGTGGGGCGTGCGGCGGCTCTGCTCGGCGCCCTGCTCACCGCCGTCGCGGACGTCGCGCCGGCCCTGGGACCGGTGGTGCCGGTGCGCCTGGTGGAGGTGGGCTGCTCGGCGGGGCTGAACCTGCTGCTGGACCGCTTCCGCTACCGCGGCGCCGACGGGCGCACCCGCGGCCCGGCGGGCTCCCCCGTCGAGCTGGACGGCGCGTGGGAGGCGGAACCGCCGTCCTGGCCGGCGCCCGGCGCCTTCGAGGTCGTCGAGCGCACCGGGGGCGACCCCGACGCGCTCGACCCCGCCTCCGACGACGACGCGCTCCTGCTGCGCTCCTACGTGTGGGCCGACCAGCCGCACCGCGCCGCGCGCCTGGAGGGTGCGCTGGAGCTGGCGCGGCGGGTTCCGGTGGAGCGCCGCCGGATCGGCGCCGCCGAACTGCTGGCCGGCCTGGAGCCGCGGGAGGGCGCCCTGACCGTGGTGCAGCACTCGGTGGTGTGGCAGTACCTGCCCGGCGACGAGCGCGAGGCCGCCGAGCGCCGGCTGGCGGAGCTGGGCGCGGCGGCCACGCCGACGGCCCCGCTGGCCCGCGTCAGCCTGGAACCGGGCGACGGCGACGCCGGTGCCTTCGACCGCGGGGAGACCGGCTACCCGGTGACCCTCACCACCTGGCCGGGCGGGCGGCACCGGGTCGTGGGGACGGCTCCCCCGCACGGCGTGCCGGTGCGCTGGGCGACCGGCGACCGGGTGGGCTGAGCACGGGCGGGTACCCGCCTCGTGCGGTTCCCGCCGGCCCCGCCGCGGCACGTCCCTCAGGAGAACAGGACCGCGCCGTCGTCCAGGTCGTAGGTGGCGCCGACGACGCGCAAGCGTCCCGCCCGGACCGCCTCCGCGAGCAGCGGGTCCGCGGACAGGGCCGCGACCTCGTCCGCCACGTTCGCGCGCACCGCCTCGGCGAGCACGTGCTCCTCGTCGGCTGCGGCGCGCGCCCGTTCGACGGCCGGGCGGATCGCCTCCACGAGGGAGTCGATCGCGGTGCCCGAGGACGCGGCCCCCGTCTCGACCGCTTCCAGCGTGGCGCCGACCGCACCGCACCCCTCGTGCCCCAGGACCACGAGCAGGGGCACGTGCAGGTGCTCGACGCCGTACTGGATGCTGCCCAGGACGGGCGGGGCGATGACCTGCCCCGCCGTGCGCACCACGAAGAGGTCGCCCAGGCCCTGGTCGAAGACCAGTTCCGGCGGGACGCGGGAGTCCGCGCACGCCAGGACGATCGCGAACGGGTGCTGCCCCCGGGCGACCTGCAGCCGGCGCCGCACGGTGTGGGCGGTGTGCTGCTCGCGGGCCGCCGTGAAGCGGGCGTTGCCCTGCCGCAGCAGTTCCAGCGCCTGGTCCGGGTCGGTGATCTCCTCGGGGCGCTCCTGCACCGCGCCCGGTGCCACCACCTGCTCGTCGCCGTCCCCGCATGCGGTCAGCAGCGCGCCCCCGCCCAGCAGCGCCCCCCACCGCAGCAGGCCACGCCGCGTGGTGGGCGCGGGCAGCACGGACTCTCGAACTCCCATCGGTTTCCCCCCGGTGATCCGGCGCGGCCCCCGCCGCGCGGTGCGCACGTTCCCCCCGGAGCGTGCGGCCGAGAAGCTACCCGGAGTCAGCTGCGGTGAGCAGCGATTTTCGGGCTCTTCGGATTCGAGGGCGGTCAGCTCACCCAGACCCGCACCGCCGCCAGCTCCCGGGACGGGTACCGACGGCGGCGATCGGGATCCGCGGTGAGCGCCGGGTTCACCGCTGGTTCCCCGCGCGCAGCCAGGCGATGTAGTCAGCGGCAGCGGCAGCGGTGTCGTACCGGGGCTCGAACCCGGTGTCGTCGCGCAGGCGCGTGATGTCGAGCCAGCTCACGGGGCGGTCTCCGGCCGAGGGGAGTTCGTACCGGAAGCTGGGCTCGACGGACTCGAGCGCGGTGAGGATCTCGGCGTTGCTGGTGGCGCGGCCGGAGGCGATGTTGTACGTCGAGTGGTGCAGCTGCCCGGCGAGTTGCAGCAGGGCGAGTGCGCGGCCGGTGTCCTTGACGTAGAGCAGGTCGAGAGCGTCCTCGGCGTGCGGGGGTGCGAGGAGGCCGGACAGGTCGGGTTCGCTGCGCTGGGCTGCAGCGTGCGCGAGGGAGGGGGCGGCGAAGAACGGGTCGGGCAGGTGCCCGCCGGGACCCCAGGTGCCGGAGATGCGTGCGTTGACGATGTCCACGTCGGTCACGGCGGAGAGGTGGCCGGCGAGCAGTTCGGTGATCTTCTTGAACGTCGGGATGGCGTGGGAGTGCTCCAGGGGGATCGGCACGTCCTCGGTGAGCGCGCCTTCGGAGGCGAACCCGTAGACGCCGATGGTGCTCGCGGTCACGACGCGGCGCACGCCCCAGGCTCGTGCGGCGCGGACGACGTTGAGGAACGCCTCCAGCGCACGACCGGTGGCGGCGATCGGGTCGTCGTCGGTGACCGCCCACGGGAGGGCGACGGCGAGGTGCACGATCCCGGTGATCGGGTGCTGCCGGCCGACGGCGAGCAGCGCGTCGAGGTCGGCGACGTCGGCCTGGACGACGTGGAGGGGGAGGTCTGCCAAGTGCCGGGGGACCTCCGGGCTGCGGCGCTGGAGCAGGACGCACTCCTGGCCGGCCTCGGTGAGGGCGCGGACGGTGTGGGAGCCGATGAAGCCGGCCCCTCCGGTGACGAGGATCATGGTGGCGCCCTTCGTTGGATGACTGATCGTCAGTGATGCTGACGATCAGGCTAAGCCTAAGATGGGGGCCGTGTCCACCGAACCGAGCGCCACCGCTGACCCGCACGAGGTCCTGGGGTACCTCCTCAAGCACGCGACCTCGAAGCTCACGGCGTTGATGGACGCGGCCCTCGAGCCGTTCGGGATCGACAGCAAGGACTTCGGGGCGCTCCGGGTCCTGGCCCACCGCGAACCGACCTCGCAGCTGCAGGTGGCGCAGACGCTCGGCATCGACCGCACCACGATGGTCGCGTTGCTGGACGTGCTCGAGCGCAAGGGCATCGTCACGCGACGACCGGATCCAGCGGACCGGCGCAGGAACGTCGTCGAGCTCACTGAACAGGGGCTGCGGACCTACGACGCCGCGCGGATCGCGCACGGGAGGGCCGAGAGCACGTTCCTGGCCGGGATCAGCCCGACTGCAGCAGGTCAGCTTCGCCGGACGCTGCGGACCCTGGTGGAGGACTGAGCTCGCGCTCTGCGGGGTCATCGTCGACCCGCCGGGTCCACCCGCAGCGATCGGCGTCACCGGACCGCCCAGCGGGGGCGCCACCGCCCACCCGGTCCTCATCGGCGGTGGCCAGGACACCCTCCCCACCCCGGGTCCGAAGAGCCGATCCCCGGCCGGCCCGGTCCACCGGCGGGTTCAGGCCGGTCCCGGTGAGGACCGTGCGGCACCGAGGAGGGAGAGCGCCGCTTCCCGGGCGCGCTCGAACGCGTCGCCGGGGACGCCGATGCCGTGGGAGACCAGGGTGCCCTCGTGCAGCAGGTGCAGCGCCTGCGCGAGGTGGTCCGGCTGCGGCGCACCGGAACTCGCGGCGATGCGCTGGAACAGCCGGAGCATCCAGCGCTTCTGCTCGACGATCACCCCGTGCGCCGGGTCGGCGGGGTCGCCGATCTCCGCGTGGGCGTTGACCATGGCGCACCCGTGGAACCCCTCGGCCAGCGACCACTCCTGCGAGGCGGCGAGCACGGCGTCCAGCTGCTGCGCCGCGCCGGGCCCGGCCGCGGCGAGGCGGTCGGCCAGCAGCTCGCGCCAGCGCCGGTCGCGGGCGCCGAGGTACTCCACGACCAGGCGTTCCTTGCTGCCGAAGCGGTCGTAGAGGGTCTTCTTGGTCACGCCCGCGCGCTCGGCGATCGCCTCGACCCCGACGGCGTGGATGCCGTGGGCGTAGAAGAGCTCCGAGGCGGCCGCCAGCACCGCGCGGGCCTTGGGCGTCCAGTCGATCGCGGAGCGGTCGGGGGCGGTGTCCACGAGCATGACTATACCGATCGGGTTACTGTGGGTCCATGAGTAAACCGATCGGTATACTTCAGCGGCGTGGTGCTGCGGTCTCCGCCACCCTGGCAGTGCTGTTCGTCGTGTGCTGGTCCTCCGGTTTCGTGGGGGCCAAGCTCGGCGCGCAGGACGCCGACGTGCGCACGGTCCTGATGTGGCGGTTGCTGCCGCTGGCCGCCGTCCTGATCCCCGTCACGCTGCTCAGGCGACGGCGCACCGCCCGCCGGGAGGGTTCCGCGGGCACGGCACGGCGCGGGGAACTGCTGCGCCAGGCGGGGATCGGCGCCCTGTCGCAGTCCGGCTACCTGCTCACCGTGTACTGGGCCATCGGGCTGGGCGTGAGCACCGGCACCACCGCCCTCATCGACGGCGTGCAACCCCTGGTGGTGGCCGCCCTGGCCGGCCCGCTGCTCGGCGCCGCGGTCAGCGGCCGGCAGTGGGCGGGCCTGCTCGTGGGGCTGGCCGGGGTCCTCGCCGTCACGTGGGCGGACGCCACCTCACCGCGCACCGACGCCCCGCCGTGGGCCTACGCGATCCCCTTCGCCGGGATGCTCTGCCTCGTCGCTGCGACGTTCCTGGAACGCCGCGCCCGCTCCCGGCCCCGGCCGCTGCACAACCTCACGATCCACTGCACCACCTCCGCCGTGGTCTTCACGGCCGTGGCCGTCCTCGGCGGCGCGGCGACCGTCCCCGACCGGGCGAGCTTCTGGATCGCGACCGCCTGGCTGGTCGTCTTCCCCACCTTCGGCGGGTACGGGCTGTACTGGCTGCTGATGGACCGCGTCGGGGTCACCACCGTCAACAGCCTGATGTTCCTCGTGCCGCCGGTCACCACCGCGTGGGGTGCGGCGATGTTCGGAGAACCGGTGACCGCGCTCACCGTCGCCGGCCTGGCCCTGGCGCTCGTAGCCACCTGGCTGGTGTCGGGACGCGACCCCGATCGAGCCCGTCAGCGGCGGGAGGACGTACGAGGTGGTGATCGGACTGCGGGCCTCGCCGGAGCGGGCGAGGATCGAAGGCACCTGGCGAGGGTTTCCCTCGCAGCGACTCGCGTCGCCGAGCTGCGGAACGAGCGCCCCTCCCCGGCCGCTCGGGCCGGCAGGCCGGGGCGGGCAGGTCGCTAGGGTCGGGAGCGTGCTCCGGAAGCTCGCTCCGCTCGCCTTCGTGGTCACCACCGTGCTCGCCGTGCTCGCCGTCGTGGTCGCGGCGGTGGTGCTGCCGGAACGCGTCCCGACGCACTTCGCCGCGAACGGGCAGGCCGACGACTGGAGCTCGCGCACCGCAGCCGTCACGGTGCTGGCCCTGATCACGACCGGCGTGGCCGGCCTGTTCGGAGCCGTCGCGCAAGCAGGGCCGAAGATGTCCACGGAGTGGATGAACGTCCCGCACAAGCAGCAGTGGCTCGATGCGGGCCCGGAGGAGGAGATGCGCCGCAGGGTGCGCGCGGACGCGTTCGTGTTCGGGGCGAGCACCGACGTCGTGGTCCTGTCGATGACGATCGCGATCACCCAGGCCGCACGCTCGGGCACCGACGCGCTGCCGGGGTGGTGGTTCGTCGTGGCCGCGTCGTGGGTGCTGTTCAGGATCGCCCACGTCGTGCTCATGCACCGGGTGCGTTACCGCCTGGAACGGGTGGTCGGCTGATGCCCGCCAGGTCCTCGGCACCGGCTGCAGGAGCTAGCGAACCCACACCCACAGCAAGGCGGCGATGAAGGGCAGCGAGTCGGGGCCTCGCTGGCGCTGCACGTCGGGCCTGTCTAGCTCGCCCACCACGGTTCCTCCTCGGTCGAGCGCCGCCGGCCCGGCACACGCTGCGGGCCTCCTCGATGATCGGGGGGAACTCCTCGGAGAGGTGCGCGACGCGGCGGTGACTACTCCGCGCCCCACACCGGCTGGGAGCGCGCGGCGGCGTCGAGGAACGGCTGCGCGTCCAGGTCGTGAGTCGTGGTCGCGATCCCCTGCTGCGGCCACTGGAAGACCACTCGGAGGCGACCGGGCGGCGGGAGCGGCCACAACCAGAAGTCACGATCGATCGCGCGCTGGCTGCCCCCACCTCCCTGACCGGTGAGGACGGGACGGTCCGGGCGCCAGGTCCTGTCCTTCCAGGGGCGTTCGTCCTCACCGTCCCAGGCGGGTGGGTCGACGTTGGTGGCCCGGCGCCCGTCGGCGAACTCGAAACCCCACTTCAGGCGCTCGGCCTGCCACTGCTCGCCCGTGCCGTGGTGGTAGGGACCGTCGAAGACCTCGGAGTGCAGGTCCCGGCGCTCCAGGGGGCCCCGCACCCGGATGGCCAGGTTCATGGCCAAACCCTCGGGGAAGGCGCGGATGCCGGTGAGCATGACGACGGTGCTCCGGGAGCGGGCGATGAGCAGCTCCACCGGCACGACACCGGGCAGGACATCCCCGGGGGCGTTGGACCAGACCGGCTGGTAGCTCTCGTCGGGCTCTTCCTCGCGCGGCGGGGGCGGGTCGGGGAAGAAGTCCATCGGGCGCTACCTCCTGTGCTCGACCTCCCGGGTGCCTCCCGGAAGCGCGTTCAGCATGTCGCGCTCCGGCTTCGCCGTCACGGGCTCCGCCGGTGAGCGACTTCAGCCGGCGCGTCGCCGGGGACGAGAACGCCCGCCCTCTCGACTCGGCACCGCCCTCCCCGTGAGGCACGGTGGCGGAGGACTCCGAAACCCCACCTCTCCTGCTGCCAGACCGCGCGCACCAGCACCGCCGGCCGGTCCGAACGATCGCGCGAGGCCGGCGTCATTTCCGTGCGTTCGAACCCGCGGCGGACAGCGGTGCTGCAGTCGAGGGCGGACACGCCGAGGCAGGCCGTCACCCCTCGGTCGTGTCGGCGACGGTGTCCAGTGAAACCGCCCCCACCCGTGGTGATCTTGCATGGTTGAGTCCTCAATCGTGCAAGATCACCACGGGGGGAGGGGGACGTCACGACATCGGCAGGACCGCGCAGTCGCCACTCCACGATCCGCAGCACACGGCCCAGCAGGGGGAGCCGGACGCCGGTTCAGTCGGGCAGCTGCTGACGCACCTGCTGCAGATCGGCGATGGCCGTGTCCACCAGCTGCTCGTTCAGCGTGCCGCGGCTGTGGATGCGGACCTCGTTGCGCCCCGGCGTGTGGTGGGCCAGGGCCGACGTCGACGGGAGGCGCTGGAGCCGTGACTCCATGACGACCCGGCGCAGAGCGCGCCACTGGCACAGCCGAGCTCAGTCCGGTGCCCCTGCGAGTCGTCGAGCGGAGGCTTCCTCTTCGGGCGTGAAGCCCTCGTGGTCACGGGCCTGGTGGGCGTCGACCTGCGCCTGGATCCAAGCGTTGTGCGCTTCCCAGGCGCTCTGCTTGGTCACGCCGCCGGCCTGCGCGATCTGGGACCAGGAGGCGCCGGCGGACCGGGCCGCCCGAACCGCCAACTGGCGACCGTAGGCCGCCTTGCGGGTCAGCACTTCCCCCAGGGCCAGCAGTTCGAGGGCTTCGTGCATCGGCAGGTGCACGTCGGAGCCGTCGTCGACGCTGGAGCCGAGGAGGGTGTGGCGCAGGCGCAGGTCGTCGTAGCGGTGCGCGGCGGTCAGCAAGCTGTGTTCGCGTTCCAGGTCGTCGACGTCCACGTCAACCTCCACGGGATGAGTCCGTCAGGCCAGCCTGACGCCTTCTGGAGGTGGACGCAAGGAGGGAACACCCCGCTCCTCGGCAAGGGCGTGCGCCTCCACCACTGCCACGGCCACAGGCAGCACCAGACCCGCGGCTCACGACCTGCCCGTCCGGCGGATCCACCGGACCGCGCGCACGTCGTCCTCGGTCCTGCTGTGCCCGTCGGGGGCGAAGCCGTGCTTGCGCATGAAGGCGTGCGCGCGCGGGTTGTGCTCCGCGACCCACCAGGCAGCCGACTCGTGCGGGTCCAGGACGGCGTCCAGCGGAGCAGGCCCCGCCCCGGAGCCGTGGTGGGCCGCGTCGACGTAGATGAGGTGCAGCTGACTGCTCCAGGCCGCACCGGCGTCCAGGGGCGGGCCGGACATCGCGATGCCGATGACCGTTCCGTCCCGCTCGGCGACCGCGGCGCGGTTGCTGCTCCACCGCTCGTCGGTGAGGGCACCGGTCCAGAAGCGTTCACGGGCCTCGAGCAGGCCCGCGTCGTCCAGGACGGGGTCCGGCACCAGGCCGCGGTAGGTCTGCCGCCAGGAGAGGACGTGCACGCGAGCCATCTGCGGAGCGTCGCCGGGTTCGGCGCGGCGGACGGCGACCACGGCAGTCACCCCGTGATCGTAGGCGTTCAGGGACGCTCAGCGGGTCCGGTAGCGCGCGTAGATCAACCCGCTGTCGAAGGCACGCTCCTCGACCAGTTCGAGGTCGAGGCGCACACCGTCGGGGAAGAACCGCTTGCCGCCGCCGACCACGCTCGTCGTGGTGAACAGGTGGTACTCGTCCACCAGGCCGGCCCTGATCGCCTGGGCCGCGAGGTTCGGGCCGTCGACGGTGAGGTCGCGATCCGACCCGGCCTTGAGCTCGCGCACCGCGTCCGGGTCGAAGGCCCGCTCGATCCTGGTCCTCGCGCTGGACACCGACCCCAGCGTCGTGGAGTACACGACCTTCTCCGCGGCCTGCCAGTCGCGGGCGTACTGCAGGACGTGCGGCGGCTGGTCGGGCTCGGTGTGCGCGGTCTCCCAGTAGAGCATCGTCTCGTACATCCGCCGGCCGTACAGGTACGTGCCGACGGGGCGGAAGACGTCGCCGATGAAGGTGTGCACCTGCGGGTCCTCGGCCCCCGTGCCGAGGCCGCCCTCCGCAGCCTCGGCGTAGCCGTCGAGAGAGGTGATCATCGAGTAGATGAGCTTGGCCATGCGTTCCCCCCGGGTTCGAGCGCGTCGGTGCGCCAGCGGTCCTGCGCACTCGTGACCTCCGCGCGATCCGGAACTCACCGATCCGCGGTCCGTGCGTGGCGTCCGGCTCCCCTGCGCGCACTCGGCCGGTGGGACGTGCGCGTCAACCGTTCGACGCGTCCGGGTGGGTGTAGAGGCAGAAGGGGTGCCCGGCGGGGTCGGCGAAGACGTACAGGGGTTCGTCGGGCTCGTCGGTGCGGTGCAGCAGGAGCTGCGCACCCAGCGCTTCGGCGCGCCGGCGCTGGGCGTCGAGCTCCCCGGGGTCGTCGACGTAGAAGCACAGGTGCATCTGCATCGGCACCTGCGGTGAGGGCCAGGTGGTGCGGTGCAGCGTCTCGACCTGCTGGAACGCCAGGAGCCGACGCCCGTCCCCGGTGAGCAGGACGAGCCACTCGGCGTCGTCGTCGTCGGCGTCCCCGGGCGATTCGTCACCGGGGCGGTAGGTCAGGCCGAGCAGACGGCGGTAGAACTCGGCGAGTTCGCGGACGTCCGTGGCGTCCAGGACGGTGTTGACCAGGCGGGGGTAGCTGTCCACGTCTGCCTCTCGGGGGTGCGGGAACGCTCCGGCGGGACGTCGATGCCGATGCCGACGCCACCACGATGCCCGCGGTCACCTCGCCGGTCCAGGGACGATCCGTCGCTGGACCGGCGAGGCGTGCGCGAACCACCGGTGCGCGGCCGCTGGCAGCATGCGCCCGTGACGCCCGACGACCAACCGAACCCCACCGCCCCCCGCGCACGCCCGCGCGTGCGCATCGTGCACCTGGACGGCCCCGTGTTCGCCGCCCTCGCCGCCGGCGACCTGGCCGCGGCGAACGCGGCCAGTCCCGTGCCGCTGCCCGCCTTCTTCGCCGGCCCCGAGTGGCGCGGCGTGTGGCGGATGCGCCACCGGCAGGTCGAGGAGGCCCCCGCGAGCGCGGCCTGGGTCACCGGTGCCGTCTGGGACGAGGAGCGGCGGGTGGCCGTCGGGCGAGCCGGCTACCACGGCCCTCCGGACGCCGACGGCATGGTCGAGATCGGTTACGCCGTCGACCCGGAGCACCGCCGGCGCGGTTGCGCCCGCGCGGCGCTGGAGGCGCTGCTGCGGCGCGCCGCCGAGGAACCGGGCGTGCGCACGGTGCGGGTGAGCATCAGCCCGGACAACACCGCCTCCTGGGCCCTGGCCTCGCAGTACGGCTTCGCCCGGGTCGGTGAGCAGTGGGACGACGAGGACGGTCTCGAGGTGGTGCACGAGGTTCCCGCTCGGCCCGTGCGGTGGCCGACGGGCACGGACGGGAACCCCGTCGCCGGGTGAGGAACCCCGGCTCCCGCAGACGTCACCCCGCCGCCTCCACCAGGTCCGGGCCGTCGTTGCGCGGGCTGTTCACCGCGGTGGACACCTCGCGGGTGGCCAGGTGCGGTTCGGGGACGGCGTCGAGGACCTGCCGCACGAGGTCCAGGTCGGTCAGGTCCGGGTCCAGCCAGTCGTCGCGCATGTCGGGGGGCACGATCAGCGGGGTGCGGTCGTGGATGTGGCCCAGGGCGTCGGAGGCGCGGGTGGTGATGACGGTGAACGTCCACAGCCAGCGGTCGGGGTCGTCCTCGGACTTGGCGGGGTCCGGCCACAGCTCGTACAGGCCGGCGAAGGCCAGCACCTCCCCGTCGGGGTCGTGCAGGAAGTGCGGCACCTTGGTGCGGTCCTCGCGCACCTGCCACTCGTAGTACCCGTCGGCGGGCACGAGCAGGCGGCGCCGGGACGCGGCGCGCTTGTAGGCGGGTTTCTCCGTGACGGTCTCGACGCGCGCGTTGATCATGCGGTTGCCGATCTTGACGTCCTTCGCCCACGCGGGCACCAGCCCCCAGCGCAGGCTGCGCAACTGCCGGGCGGGCGCCGCACCGGGTTCGTCCTGCGGGGCGCGTTCCAGCACCGCCCGCGCGCGCTGGGTGGGGGCGACGTTCCACGAGGGCGGCAGCGGCTGCCCCACGACCTCGCCGACGTCGAACAGCTCCACCAGTTCACCCTCGGACCGGGACCGGGCGTAGCGACCGCACATGCGGCGAGTCTGCTCCCCACCTGCGACAGCGGGCCAGCGCGGGCGGTCCGGGGCGGGCGGGTCGGGTTCAGGGTTCGCCGGGCGCGCGGGCGGTGGCGATGGCCAGCAGGTCGCGGGCCGGGCCGGCGGGACGCGCACCGCGCACCCACACCGCCCGCAGGGAACGGCTCAGGTCCACGTCGCGCACGGGGACGGCGACGAGGCGGCCCAGCGCGATGTCGTCGCCGACGGCCAGCGCGCTGAGCACCGCGGGTGCGGTGCCGGCGGCCACGGCGGAGCGGATGGCGCTCGTGGACGGCATTTCCAGCAGCGGTGCGGCGGTGGGCAGGTGCCCGGGCAGCGCCGCCTCCAGGGCGGCGCGGGTGCCCGAGCGGGGTTCGCGCTGCACGAGGGGGGTGCGGGCCAGCTCGGCGGCGTCGACGGGCGCGCGCCGGCGGGCCCACGGGTGGGTGGGGGCCACGACCACGACGAGGCGGTCGCGGGCGACGGTGCGGCTGGCCAGGCCGGGCGGCGGCTGCGGGCCCTCCACGAAACCCAGGTCGGCGGCGCCGTCGCGCACAGCGGCCGCGACCTCCTCGGAGTTCCCCGCGCGCAGGCTGACCGCGGTGCGGGGGCGCTCGGCGGCCAGGTGCACCAGCCAGCGGGGCAGGAGCTGCTCGGCGACCGTCTGGCTGGCCGCCACCCGCAGCTGCTGGTCCCCCTCGTCGCGCAGCGAGGCGAGACCGGCCTCCAGCGCCGCCGCGGCCTGCAGGACGTCGCGGGCCCAGTCGGCCACCAGCGCACCGGCGGGCGTGAGCGTGGAACCACGGGCGGAACGCGCCACCAGCGGCACCCCCACCAGGCGTTCCACGGCCCGCACGCGGGCGCTGACCGCCGGCTGGCTGATGCCGTGCGCGGCGGCGGCGCGGCCCAGGCTGCCGGTGGAGGCCACCCGCAGCAGCAGCTGCAGGGAGTCCAGGTCGGGCACGCGCTGCAGGGGGACGTCCTCGGCCGCCACGGCGACCACCCTACGCGGGAGCCATCAGCACCGCTGATGGGTGCATCGGGACGGGCCACCTACCGGCCGCCGCCGGCGCCCCGCACTCTGGGCGGGTGGGGAGCGGGGGCGCGGCGGCGGTGGGGCGGGGACCGGGGGCGGAGCGGGGACCGGGGACGGCTCTGTGGCCGGGGCTGCTCGCGGTCGGTGCCGCCACGGCCGCGGCCCTCGGCGTCCACGCCCTGGTGCCGGCGCTCGGTGCCGCCACGACAGGGGTCGTCCTGGGGGCTGCCGCGGCCAACCTGGGGCTGGTGCGCGAGCGGCTGCGGCCCGGTGCCGCGTTCGCCGCGCACCGGTTGCTGCGCGCCGCGATCGTCCTGCTGGGGTTCCAGCTCGCCGTGCCGCACCTGGCCGCGCTGGGCCTCGGCGGCCTGGCCGTCGTGGTCGTCACCGTCGCGGTGACGTTCACCGGGACCCTCCTGCTCGGCCGCGCCCTGGGGGTCCGGCCGGTGCGCGCGCTGCTGGTGGCCACCGGCTTCTCCATCTGCGGCGCCTCGGCGGTGGCGGCGGTGAAGGAGGTCACCGACGCCGACGAGGAGGACACCGCCGTCGCGGTCGCGCTGGTCACCCTGTGCGGCAGCCTGGCGATCCTCCTGCTGCCGGCGCTGCGGGGTCCGCTGGGCCTGGACCCGGTGGCGTTCGGGCACTGGGTGGGCGCCAGCGTCCAGGACGTCGGGCAGACCGTGGCGACCGCCGAGCGGGTGCCCGGTGCGCTGACGTGGGCGGTGGTCGTGAAGCTGAGCCGGGTGGTGCTGCTGGCCCCCCTGGTGGCGGCCGTCGCCCTGGCGGGCCGTCGCCGCGGCACGGCGGGCACGGGGCGACGGCCACCGCCCGTGCCGCTGTTCGTGGTGGGTTTCCTGGCCGCCACCGCCGCCGGCAGCACCGGGTGGCTGCCCGCGGTGGCGCTGGAGACCGCGCGCGCCGCGCAGGAGGTCCTGCTGGTGGCGGCGCTCGTCGGCCTGGGCACCGGCATCCACCTGCCGACCCTGCGCCGCACCGGGGGCCGGGCGGTGCTGCTGGGTCTGGGGGCGTGGGCGCTGGTCGCCGGCGTCTCGTGGGCCGGGGTCCGCCTGCTGGGCGCCTGAGACCCGGACGGGGGGTTCGACGGCGACCGGGGTTCAAGGACGTCCGGGCGGGCACCGATGCGCAGACGTGGAACCTCAGCACCGCACCCCGTGCGCGGGCTGCGCGCGCCCGCTGCGGCAGCAGGACGAGTGGTGCCCGCTGTGCCTGGAACGGGCCCCCGACCCCCGCTTCCGCACCGGCGGCGCCCCGCCCGCGGCTCGCGCCGACGACCTGGCCGGTCCCGCCGGCGCACCGCTGCAGACGCGGCCGCACTCGCGCTGGGCGGTCAGCGAGATCACCTTCGGCCCGGTGGGCAGGGTGCTGTGGACGGTGGGCCTGCTCGTGCTCACCGGGTGGCTGTTCCGGTTCTCCCCGCTGGCCGGGGTGGTGTTCGCCGTGACCGCGCTGCCGGTGGCGCTGCGCGACGTGTGGCGGCGGGTGCGGCGCTGACCTGCGGCCCGGGCGGGTTCAAGCCCCGGGCGCGTGCAGCCGATGCAACGGGTACGAGCGGGAGGGGCGTCGCCGGCGGCAGGCCCGACCCCCTCCCGCTCCCCCAACCCTCACCCCGGCGTGGGTCCCGCACCGCGGCGCACCGCCGACCTACCGTGCCCCCGGGACGCCGGGCCCCGGCGCCCGTCCGCCGCGCCGGCCAGGAGGGCACCGTGCACGAGAACGACCCCGCGATCCCGCTGCTGGACAGCACCGACCGGGTGTGGGCCCCGCGCGCCGACGGGCTGTGGGAGTCCACCGACCGCATCATCACCACCCGGCAGCTGGTGGAGGACGCGTTCGGGCCGACGCGGCCCGCCGCGCCGTCGCGGGTGTGAGCCCCGCACCGCTCGCCCCGGCACCGGGGTCCCGGCCGGGCGGCTGGGAGGAGTCGCGGCGCGCGTTCGACGACGCCGCGCGCTGGTTCGTGCGGACCACCGCGGCGGCCGCCGGCCGGTGGGAGCTGCCCGGTCTGGGCGAGTGGGACGTGCGCGCGCTGGTCGGGCACACCAGCCGCTCCCTGCTGACCGTGGAGGCGTACCTGCAGCGCCCCGCCGCGGCTGTGGACGTCGCCACCGCCGCGGACTACTACCGCGTCACGCGGGAGGTCGCCGCCGGGCCCGGTGTGGCGCAGCGCGGGCGCGAGGCCGGCGCCGCCCTGGGTGAGGACCCCGCCTCCGCCGTGCCCGCGATCGCGGAGCGGGTGCTGCCCCTGGTCGAGGGCTGCGACGGCACCGAGCTCGTCACCACGATCGCCGGCGGCATGCGGCTGGCGGAGTACCTGCCCACGCGCACGTTCGAGCTGACCGTGCACACCGCGGACCTCGCGGTGGCGCTGGGGACCGCCGCGGACGTGCCCCGCACCGCTGCCGCGCAGGCCCTGCGGCTGGTGGCGGACCTCGCCGCCGGTGACGGGCGCGCCGCCGAGCTGCTGCTCGCCGCGACCGGCCGCACCGCGCTGCCGCACGGGTTCTCCGTCCTGTGACCGCGCACTGGCCCGCGTGCGCGGCGCCGGTAGGTTGGTCCGGGTGAACGGTCCGCTCGATCCCGTCGACGGCGCGGTCGGCGCCTCCCGCGCCCTCGTCGGGATCGCGGTGCGCTCCCTGGCCGCGGCGCTCGAGGTGATGACGCTGCCGCAGTACCGGGTGCTCCTGCTGGTCAGCACCCGCGGAGCCATGCGCAGCGGCGACCTCGCCGCCGAGCTCGGGGTGCACGCCTCCACGCTGACGCGCACCGTGGACCGCCTCGTCGGGGGCGGCTGGGTGCAGCGCACCGGCAACCCCGCCAACCGGCGGGAGGTGCTCGTGGAACCGACCGACGCCGGTCGCCGGCTCGTGGAGCAGGTGATGGCCCGCCGCCGGCGCGAGATCGCCACCGTGCTGGAGCGCCTGGAGCCCGCCGCGCGCACCAGCGTCGCCGAGGGGCTGGTCCTGTTCGCGAGCGCCGCGGAGGAGACCGGCGCCGGTGAGCTGTCCCGGCTCGGCGTGGAGAGCTGACACCCGTTCCGACGGGTGGGACGGGCCCGGCCGGGGTACGGGGTACGGCATGGCACCCGACACCTCCACCGTCTCCGAGCTGCACCAGCGCCTGCACGAGCGGGTGCACGCCGTGCAGTCCGCCTACGAGGGCGACGAGGAGCGCCCCCTGGGCGGGTTCCTGACCCTCATGGGCGTCTACGTCGGCGCCGTGGGCGGCGCGGGCCTGCTGGCCCGCGCGCGGGGGCGTTCCCTGCCCGACCGGTTCACCGCGGGTGACCTGGCGCTGCTGACGCTGGCCACCCACCAGGGCAGCCGGCTGCTGACCAAGGACGCGGTGACCGCGCCGTTCCGCGCGCCGTTCACCCGCTTCGCCGGGTCGGCCGGTGAGGGGGAGACCATGGAGGAGGTGCGCGGCGAGGGGCTGAAGCACTCGATCGGCGAACTGCTGACGTGCCCGTTCTGCGCGGGGGTGTGGGTGGCGACGGGCCTCGTCGCCGGCGGTGTGCTGGCGCCGAAGCTGACCCGCAGCGCCATGGCCATGCTCACCGCCGTGTTCGGCTCGGACGTCCTGCACCTGCTGTACGACAGCGCCAAGCACCTGCCCGAGCGGGCGCAGCCGGAGGGCTGAGGCTCAGCGCTCCGGGGGTGGTGGTGTTCCGGGCGCTCCTGCGGCGGCGGTGCGGCACCGGCCGCCGCTAGGGTCGCCGCCATGGGCAAGCTGTTCGAGGCGATCGACGACGGGCTCCGACGTTGGATCGACGCTCAGCCGATGTGGTTCACCGCCACCGCCCCGCTGGCCGCGGAGGGTCGCGTCAACGTCTCCCCCCGCGGCGGTGACTCCTTCTCCGTCCTGGGCCCGCGTCGCGTCGGCTGGGTCGACTTCACCGGCAGCGGCGTGGAGACGATCGCGCACCTGCGGGAGAACGGGCGCATCTGCGTCATGTTCACCTCCTTCGACCGGCGTCCACGCATCGTGCGCCTGCACGGGCAGGGGCGCGTCCACCTGCCCGGGACCGCGGTCTTCGAGGAGGTGGTGGCCCTGCACCCGCCGAACCCGAGCACGCGCGCGGTGATCACCGTCGACGTCGAGCGCGTCAGCGATTCCTGCGGGTGGGGCGTGCCCGTCATGGAGGTCGTCACCGGCGAGCGCGACCTCATCCGGGCGAGCGCCGAGAAGAAGGGGCCGGAGGGCATGAACGCCTACCGGGCGCAGAAGAACACCAGCAGCATCGACGGCCTGCTCGGCCTCTGACGCGCTCTCAGCGCTCCCGGGCGGCCGTCGCGGTGCGCGGGGCCGACAGGGCCGCGAGCACGACGGCGGCGGCGACGGCCACCGCGAACGCCCACCGGGTGCCGACCCCGTCGGCCAGCGCACCGGCCGCGGGGGAACCCACGGCGATGCCCAGGACGGTCCCGCTGGTCAGCAGCGCCATGGCCGCGCCGCCGGAGCGGGTGCCGCCGGCCTCCGCGGTGACGGTGTTGAGGGTGACCATGGCCGGCCCGACGAACAGGCCGGTGAGGAACGTCGCGGCCACCAGGGGCGGGGTGCTGCCCGCCGTGGCGGCCATCGCGACGGCGCCGACGAGCAGGCCCGCGGCGCTGAGGAACCAGCGCTTGCGCAGGGAGACGGAGGCGGGCACGAGCACCGTTCCCAGCGCGGTGATCGTGGAGCCGATCGCCAGGGCCGCGTAGACGAGGGAGCCGTCGGAGGCGCGGCCGGCGTCGGTGGCGGCGGCCGTCAGCGCCGCCTGGGTGCCGCCGAACACCGCGCCCATCGCGACCATGCCCAGCACCGGCAGCAGCACGGACGGCTGCCGGCCGGCGGTGCGCGGGGCCGGGACGCCGCGCCGGGGTGCCGCGGGCCCGGGGGTCGTGGCCCGGTGGGTGCGGTGCAGCGCGAACGCCGTGGCGAACGCGGCCGTCACGGCACCGGCCACCAGCAGCGGGGTCCGGGTGTCGGCAGCCAGGGCGATGAGCCCCACGGCGGCGGGGCCCGCGACGAACGACAGCTCGTCCACGACGCCCTCGTACGCCATGGCGGTGCGCACGTCCGCGGGCGAGAGCCGCATCCACCGCACCCGCGACAGCGGCCCCACCTGCGGCAGCGTGAGGCCGGTGAGGAACGCGGCGGCCAGCAGGGCCGCGACGGAACCGCCCAGCACGGAACCGCCCAGCACGGCCACGAAGGCGGCCAGGGCCAGCAGGTGCGCGGCGACCAGCGGCAGCAGCACGCGGCGCTGCCCGTGCCGGTCGCACAGCACGCCGGCGCCCGCCGCGCCGAGGGCCTCCCCCACGGCGGTGGCGGCGCTGGCGGCACCGCCCACGGCGACCGAGCCGCTGGTGGAGGTGACGGCCGTGAGCACGGCGATCGGCACCATGGACACGGGCAGGCGCGCCAGCGCGGACACGGCGAGGTACGGCCAGCCGGCGACGGCGGGCAGGCGGCGGTAGGTGGCGAGGGCGCCGGAGCGGGTGGGCGGCGGGGTCAGGACGTCGTGGCGGTCCACGGGTAGCCTCCAGTGCGGCGGCGCCACCCCCAGCCACTGAGACGCCCGAACCCTGGATTTCTCCGCCGATGGTAGGTCGGGGCGGCGACCGCGCGCCAGCCCGGCCGCGGCCGTCCGGACCACCCCCACCCCTCCCCCGCCGTGATCATGCACGCGTGAACGCTCAACCGTGCATGATCACGGCGGGGGGAGAGGGGTTCCGGTTTCCGGTCAGGTGCTGCGGGCGTCCCAGGCCGCGATGCCGCCGCGCAGGTGCACGACGTCGGTGCGGCCGTGCTCGCGCAGCGCGCGCAGGGCCTGCGCGGAACGGGTGCCGCCGGCGCAGTGCAGCACCAGCGGCCGGTCCGCCGGCACGCGGGCCGGGTCCGCCAGGAGGTCCGCCAGCGGCACCAGCACCGAGCCGGGGATCGCGCTCGCGGCGTGCTCGGCGGGCTCGCGCACGTCGACGAGGACGAACTCGCCGCGGCCCGCGGCGCGCTCGCGCAGGCGCCGGTCCAGTTCCGCCGCGTCCACCTCCGGCACGTCCGCGACGTCCACCGGGCACACCTGCACCGCGTCCACGAGCTCCGTGACGGGGGCGCGGCGCGGGTCCGGCGCCAGGCGCAGCGTGCGCCACGTCATCGCCAGCGCGTCGTGCACGAGGACGCGCCCCAGCAGGCTCTCCCCCGCACCGGTGATGAGCTTCACGGCCTCGGTGACCATCGCCGACCCCACCGCGGCGCACACCCCGCCGACCACGCCGGCCTCGCCGCAGGAGGGCACCGTCCCCGGCGCGGGCGGTTCGGCGAACAGGTCCCGGTAGGTGGGCCCGTGCTCGTCCCAGAACACCGACACCTGCCCGGCGAAGCGCAGCACCGCCCCCCACACCCACGGCCTGCCCGCCAGGACGCACGCGTCGTTGACGAGGTAGCGGGTGGCGAAGTTGTCCGCGCCGTCCACGACGAGGTCGTACCCGGCGAGCAGCCCCAGCGCGTTGCCGGCGGTCAGGCGCTCGCGGTGCCGGACCACGCGCACCAGCGGGTTCGCGCGCTCCACCGCCTCGGCGGCGCTGTCCACCTTCGCCCGGCCGACGTCCGCGACGCCGTGCAGCACCTGCCGGTGCAGGTTCGACTCGTCCACCACGTCGTCGTCGACGACACCGATCGTGCCGACGCCCGCCGCCGCCAGGTACAGCAGCGCGGGCGAACCCAGACCCCCGGCACCGACGACGAGGACCCGGGCGGCCTTCAGCCGGCGCTGCCCCACCTCGCCGATCTCCGGCAGCAGCAGCTGGCGGGAGTAGCGGCGGCGCTCCTCGGCCGTCAGCTCGGCACCGGGTTCCACGAGGGGTTCGAGCTTCACGGCGTCCTCCCGGGTCCGGCGTTCTCGTGTCCAGGGTCCGGGAACTCCGCCAGCCCCGCCCACGGGGAGGACGCCTGCGCCAGGGCGCGCTGGGGGATGCGCCCGGCGCGGTGCGCGGCGCGGCCGGCCAGGACCGCGTGCCGCATCGCCGCCCCCATGAGTTCCGGGTCCTGCGCGCGCGTCACCGCTGTCGCCAGGAGCACCGCGTCGCACCCGAGCTCCATCGCCCGCGCCGCGTCGGAGGCGGTGCCGATGCCGGCGTCCAGCACCACGGGAACCCCTGCGCGCTCGACGATCAGCGCGATGTTGTGCGGGTTGAGGATCCCCAGGCCGGTGCCGATCGGGGCGCCCAGCGGCATCACGGCCGCGCACCCGGCGCGTTCCAGCCGCAGCGCCAGCGCCGGGTCGTCGTTGGTGTACGCCAGGACGGTGAAACCGTCGTCGACGAGCAGTTCGGCGGCGTCGAGGAGTTCCACGGCGTCGGGCAGCAGGGTCTCCTCGTCGGCGACGACCTCCAGCTTCACCCAGTCGGTGCCCAGCGCCTCCCGCCCCAGGCGGGCGGTCAGCAGCGCCTCGCGCGCCGTGCGGCACCCGGCGGTGTTCGGCAGCACCTGGACGCCGGCACGCTCCAGGACCTCCAGCAGGGAGCCCCGCCGGGAGGGGTCGACGCGGCGCAGCGCCACCGTCGTCAGGTCGGTGCCCGAGGCGCGCAGGGCGCGTTCGAGCACGTCGTGGTTCGCAGCTCCGCCCGTCCCGGTGATCAGCCGGGAGCGGAACTCCCGGCCCGCGACGACGAAGGGGTCCCCGGGTGCGGTGGCGGCCCGGTCCAGCACCTGCACGCTCACCCTCCCGCCACCGCCTGCAGCACCTCGAGGCGGTCGCCGGCGGCGACGGGCGTGTCCGCCCACCGGCCCGCGGGCACGACCTCCTCGGACAGCGCCACGGCCGTGCCCCGCCCCGCGGTCACCGACGGGGCGAACAGCGCGACGGCGTCCGCCACGCTGGAACCCACCGGCACCCGCAGCGGTTCGCCGTTCACGACCACCTCGAAACCTTCCGTCGCCTGCGCGTTCACCGGGCTCCCACCTCCTCGCGGGCCGCGGTGCGCGACCCGAACCTCGCCGGGTCGCAGGCCGCGACCTCGGGTGCGACAGCGTCCCCCGCGGCCAGGGCCGCGACGGCGTCGGCCGTGACCCCTGACAGCAGCACCCCGTTGCGGTGGTGCCCGGCTGCCAGCAGCAGACCGGGCGGTTCCCCGAACCCGATCAGCGGGAGGTTGTCGGGGGAACCCGGGCGCGAGCGGGCCAGGACCTCCACGAGTTCCAGCTCCGCGGTCCCCGGCACGAGGGCCTGCGCGTCGCGCAGCAGGTCGTGCACGGCACCGGCGGTGACGGTCTCGTCGAAACCGCGTTCCTCCGTGGTCGCACCGACGACCAGTTCGCCGTCCTCGCGGGGCACGAGGTAGACGTCGCGGTCGCGCACGACGCCGCGCACGGTGCGCTGCAGCAGGTGCTGCCCGGCGGGCATCCGCAACCGCGCCACCTGCCCCTTCACCGGGCGCACGGGGGCGTGCTCCTGCGCGCGGGCACCGGTGGCCAGGACCACCAGCGGGGCGCGCACCGCGGAACCGTCGCCGAGGCGGGCCCCCGCGGCGCGCCCGTCCTCGACGAGCACCTCCCCGCGCAGCGGGACCGTGCGCACCCCGTGCGCCGCGGCGGCCGCGCGCAGAGCGTTCAGCAGGCGGCGCGGGTCGACCTGGTGGTCGCCGCGCACGAGCGTGCCACCGGAGACCGAGGGGTCCAGGAACGGTTCCAGCCGACGGCACTCGCGGCCGGTGAGGGCCTGCACGTCCAGGCCCAGGAGCTCCTGGGCGCGGCGCACCTCGGCCAACCGCGCCCGGTCGCCGGCGTCGAGGGCCACGACGAGGGTTCCGCAGCCCCGGTACCCGGTGCTCGCGCCGCCGGCGGCACCGGCCTCGGCGGCGTAGCGGCGGAAACCCTCCGCGGCCAGCAGGGACAGGGCGAGCAGTTCCCGCTCGCCGTGGTGCAGCTCGCTGACGGGGGCGAGCATCCCCGCCGCGGCGCGGGACGCACCACCACCGGGGTCGGGGTCGGCCAGCACCACGCGGCGGCCGCGTTCGGCGAGCCGCCACGCGCACGCGGTCCCGACGATCCCGCCGCCGAGCACGACGACGTCGCACGTCTGCACGTTCCCCTCCCTTCGCCGGCACGACCCGGAGCAGGTTCGACGGTCGGTGAGCGCGCTCACCCTCTCAGCCCGCGATCCCGGGCTCCCGTGGTGCGGCCACCCTACCCCCGCGGCTGGCACACTCGCCCGGGTGCCGAACCCCGCAGCAACCACCCCCCGCGACGCGCTGCGCGCCGCCCGCCTGTACCTGTGCACCGGTGCCCGCCGCCGCGAGGGCGACCTGGAGCAGTTCCTCGACGCCGCCCTGGGTGCGGGCGTGGACGTCGTGCAACTGCGCGAGAAGGGCCTCGAGGCCGCCGAGGAGCTGGAACTGCTGGAGGTGTTCGCCGACGCGGCGCGTCGCCACGGCCGCCTGCTGGCCGTCAACGACCGCGCGGACGTGGCCGCCGTCGCCGGTTCGCACGTGCTGCACCTGGGGCAGCGGGACCTGCCGCCCGCGGCGGCCCGCCGGCTGGTGGGCGCCGGTGCCCTGATCGGCCGCTCCACCCGCTCCCCCGCCCAGTTCGACGCGGCGGTCGCCGACCCCGAGGTGGACTACGCCTGCGTGGGACCGACGTGGGCGACGCCGACGAAGCCCGGGCGCGCCGCGACGGGCCTGGACCTCGTGCGCCACGCCGCGGCGAGCGCGGGCACCACGCCGTGGTTCGCGATCGGCGGGATCGACCTCGACAACGTCCGGGAGGTCGTGGCGGCGGGCGCGCGGCGGGTGGTCGTGGTGCGCGCGATCACGGAGGCGGACGACCCCGCCGCCGCCACCGCCGCCCTGCTGCGCGCCCTGCCGGAGCCGCTCAGCACCTGAGGGCGGGTGGTGTCGCGGGCGGGCGCCGCGGCGTCCACCTGGTCGCCGAAGGGCAGCGAGAACGACGCGGCACGTGCGTGCGTTCGTCGACGCTGGGCCCTCTACGGTGCGGTGACGGTGAACGGGGTCACGTCTACGAGGCTCGACACGTCCTGGAAGTCGCCCAGGTCGTTGGTCACCAGTTCGAGGTCGAAGGCGTAGGCGGTCGCGGCCAGGTAGGCGTCGACCACCTGGATGCGAAGCTGCCTCTTCGTCCCGCCGGCCGCCGAGATGGTCGCGGCCACCTGTCCGTAGGCATCGACGACGGCGTCGTCCACAGGGAGGGCGTTCGGCCACAGGCGACGCGCGATGGAGAGATCGGTGAGGCGTTGCTGCTGAACTGGCCCGGAGGCCACGGCGATGCCGAACCGCAGCTCCGCGAACGTCATCTGCGAGACGTAGGTGGGTCGGCTGGAGTCGATGCTGAACCTCGACCCGGCGGGGGTGCGCAGGACGTCGATGAGGACGTTCGTGTCCAGCAGGTAGCCAGAGGTCACTGCTGCCGGGGCCTCTCCTGAGCGACCTGCTCCGCGAGGTCGTCCAGTCGTGGGCCACGAGGGACAGCCCGAAGGCCGTCAGCGGTCGCCTGCTCGCGGACGGCGTGGGCGTCCACCGCCGAGTTCGACGCGCCGGGCCGAGCTGGCGGCGTGGTGCCGTCGTCGGGCTCGTCGCGTCCTGCGTAGGGATCACGCGCGACGGGGTCCAGCGTCGCGGCCACCTGACGGTCGAACCGGTCGTGGTCGAACGGGCCGGCGGCGGAGTTGAGGCCGGCGGCGGCGCTGAGGGGGACGCCGCTGAAGGCTCGCAGGCGGTCGGGGGCGGGGGCGATGGGCGTGATGCGGGCGACTGGTCGTCCGTGGTTGGTGATCGTGTAGCCCTCGCCCGCGTCTTCGAGCTCTCGCAGGATGCGCGCGTGCTCGTTGCGCAGTTCGCGCGCGGTGATGGTCCTCACGGCACCAATGCAGCCAATCACGGCTACGCCGGACGGGGCGTGGGGCGAGCCGTCTCGTGCGGACGTTGATCACTCACGTGCCGTCGACGGAGGTGGGTCCTAGACGTCGAGGAAGCCGTCACGTGCCTGGTTCACCGGTGGCAGCACCTGCGCTTCGCACTGGTCCACCAGGTGAGCGTCGGCGTACTGCGGGCCGAGGACGCGGCCCAGCTCGTCGAAGAGGGGTACCCGTCGCCGCAACCGCACCCCGGGACGTTCGGGCACCGTCAGCGTCAGCTCCAGGCGCGTTCCCGGCCAGTGAGCCTTTGTCAGTAGCGGTCAGACGCTACTGACAAAGGCTCATGAACTCAACCTGGTTAGTCTCCAATAAAAACAAGTTTTCGATGAGTTCCTTCGGAGACCGCTGTGCAAAATTCAAAGAGTCCTTGCACATCTCTAGCCATTGGGTCAGATACAAGTTCTAGCATCGCAGAAAGTTCAGCTCGCAGGGCATGCACTTGCCCAACATTAAACTGAGTATCATCCTCAGAATCCACGCCGGATAGTAACGGAAAACGCATTAAACGCGCTTCTTTGACCATCTCGTTCAAGCCAAAAGATCCCCCGTAAGTCCCCAGGATGGATCCATTAGAGTCATATATTTTTGCACGGATAGCCACTGCGACCGCCTTCACAATCAATTGAATCCCGGGTACATTGTGTACAAGTCGCCAGTCTGCTCGTAGACAACAGAATAATCGCTGGTAGCAAACCCTCCCTGCACCTGAGAGAGTGTTCCGATTGGTTGACCCGCACTTAGTGTTCTAATGCATCGGTTGTTTGCTTGAAGCCGGCCTTTAACTGCGTTCGATGATACCATCAGCGACTTGAGATTTGAAGTTTCTACGTACGGTCTCTCGCCATATTGATTGGGAACTCCCCAAATGCCGGCATAGTCATCGACGAGGTCCCCACCTTCAATGTGACGCCTGTCGATATGATTCTCTGCCGACCACGTCCATCTGGCGGGGACATCACAGACGTCCTCCGACTTCGAAGGACTCGGCGAAGGACTCGGCGAAGGACTCGGCGAAGGACTCGGCGAAGGACTCGGCGAAGGACTCGGCGAAGGACTCGGCGAAGGACTCGGCGAAGGACTCGGCGAAGGCGTATCAGCCGGACTATCCGGGTAACATTCCGAGGCAGGAACGGCGTAATCCCCCCACTGACATGCCCCCGGCTCATGCTTTTTGCCAGTTTCCGGGTCGGTCCAAATTCCGGTCATTGGGTCAACCTCACCCCAGGGTACTGGTCCTACATCCGGAACCGTAGGGGTGACCTTGCATAGCGATCCACTCGCGCAACGGG
>NZ_JBKBCT010000180.1:0-564 GCF_050871525.1 Kineococcus auxinigenes
GGAAGAACGTGAGGGTGCCGTCGCGAAAGCGCGAGTAGACGTTGTAGCGCTGCTCGTTCGTCCGCATAAAACCCTTGAAATCGCCAACGTAGTGCAGCGGTGACTGCGTCGGCATCGCTGCGGCCCCAGACTGCATGCCACCTGGGGCGGCCAACGTTGCGTTGGGCGCGCCTGCAAGACTCGTAGCGAGCCCTGCGGGTAGTTGCGGCCCCTTGACTGCGCCGGTTGCGCCGGTGGTCACAATGGACTGCGCCGAGGGGAACGGTGCATTCACCGAGGGATCGATGACCACCCGTACGTTGTAAGTGCGAGCAATCCAGTCGGCAACGTCGGCAAGCGTACTGATGCGGTCCCGTGCGTCGTTGTACGACACGGGCTTGTTGAAGAGTTCCGGTTGCGGCTTGGTCGCCTTGACCTTCTCGCCAAGAAGCCATGCCCCCTCATGGATCTGGAAGACCGGGCGGCTGCTCGGGGCAGCGTCGAGCTGCGCGCGCGTGTCGCGCATCGCGTCTTTCTGGATGCCGCGCACCTCCGCGATACCGCATCCCGACAGACTCAAGACCG
>NZ_JBKBCT010000047.1:0-30228 GCF_050871525.1 Kineococcus auxinigenes
CCCCCCCCCCCCCCCCCCCCCCCCCCCCCCCCCCCCCCCCCCCCCCCCCCCCCCCCCCCCCCCCCCCCCCCCCCCCCCCCCCCCCCCCCCCCCCCCCCGGCGGGGGTGGGTCAGGGGTGGGCGGGGAGGAGCGCGGCGGGGGTGACGACCCGGTCGGCGACGCCGTAGGCGACGGCCTCGGCGGCGGGCAGCACCAGGTCGCGGTCCAGGTCGGCGCGCAGCCGCTCGACGCTGTGCCCGGTGTGCCGGGACAGCACCTGCTCGATCTCGCCGCGCAGCCGCAGCACCTCCTTCGCCTGGATCTGCAGGTCCGCCGCGGTGCCCTGCGCCCCGCCGGAGGGCTGGTGCAGCAGCACCCGGGAGTGCTCCAGCACCGAGCGCTTGCCCGGCGCCCCCGCGGCCAGCAGCACCGCGGCCGCCGAGGCGGCCTGGCCCACGCAGAACGTGGCGACGTCCGGCTGCACGAACCGCATCGTGTCGTAGACGGCCATCAGCGCCGTGGCCGAACCCCCCGGCGAGTTGATGTAGAGGTTCACGTCCGCGGTGGGGCTCTCCGAGGCCAGGTGCACCAGCTGCGCGATCACGACGTTCGCGACCGCGTCGTCGATCTCACCGGCCAGGAACACGATGCGTTCGGACAGCAGGCGGCTGAACACGTCGGAGGTGCGTTCCCCGCGCGGGGTGGACTCCGTGACGTACGGGACGAGCGCGCTCACAGCCCCACCTTCCGCCCCGCGCCCAGGCGCACGTCGTCCACGCGTTCCACGACGCGGTCCACGATCCCGTACGCGCGCGCCTGTTCCGCGGTGAACCACCGGTCGCGCTGGGAGTCCCGCTCGACCGCCTCCACGTCCTGGCCGGTGTGCTCGGCGATGAGGCGCTGCATCGTCGCCTTCGTGTGGGCGAGGTTCTCCGCCTGGATCGCGATGTCCGCGGCCGTCCCGCCGATCCCGCCGGAGGGCTGGTGCATCATCACCCGCGCGTGCGGCAGGGCGAGCCGCTTGCCGGGAGTCCCCGCGCCCAGCAGGAACTGCCCCATGCTGGCCGCCATGCCCATGACCAGGGTGGCGACGTCGTTGGGGATCAGGCGCATCGTGTCGTAGACGGCCAGGCCGGCGCTGACCGAACCGCCGGGGGAGTTGATGTAGAGGGCGACGTCGCTCCTGGGGTCGTCGGCGGACAGCAGCAGCAGTTGCGCGCAGATCCGGTTCGCGACCGCGTCGTCGACCTCCTGGCCCAGCACGACGATGCGCTGGAACAGCAGCCGTTGCGAGAGCTGGTCCTCGAACGGCCCGGTGAGCGTGGGGGTGGGCATCGGGTTCCTCCCTGGTGGTGGGGTGCTGTCCGCCCACCCTTCCCCCTCCCGGGCCGGTGCCGGCGGGGTTTCTCCCCGCAGCACATCTCCCCTGGGGAGAACCCCCGCCGGTGCGCACGCGCACCGCGGCACCGAGACTGGGCGGGTGCCCGGACCGGAACCCCCCGCCGCGCCCCGCCGCGCGCCCGGCCGGGTGCGCGCCCCGCAGCCGGTGGGGCGGCGCTGGCTGGGCACCGGTGGCCGCGCGCTCACGGCGGCGGACCTGCGCGGGCGGGTGCTGCTGCTGCACTTCTGGACGGGTTCCTGCGTGAACTGCGTGCACGTGCTGCCCGAGCTGCGGGCGCTGGAGGAGCGGTTCGGCGACGACCTGACCGTCCTGGGCGTGCACTCGCCGAAGTTCCCGCACGAGGCGGAACCCGCCGCGCTGGACGCGGCCGTCGCCCGGCTGGGCGTCGCGCACCCGGTGCTGGACGACGCCGACCGCGAGACGTGGTCGGCGTACGCGGTGCGCGCGTGGCCCACCCTGGTCGTCGTCGACCCCGACGGGTACGTCGCGGCGTCGGTGTCCGGGGAGGGGCGCGGTGCGCAGGTCGCCGCGGTCGTGGAGGGACTGCTGGCCGCGGCACCGCGCCGCGCAGCGGGCGGGCTCGCCGTGCGGGGGGCCGCACCGGGCCCGTCGGCGCTGCGCTTCCCCGCGCGGGCCCTGGCGCTGCCCGGCGGCAGCGTCCTGGTCGCCGACACCGGCCACCACCAGCTCGTGGAGCTGGCCGGGGACCTGACCACCGAGCTGCGCCGCACCGGCAGCGGCCGGGCCGGTCTGCTGGACGGGCCCGCCGGCGAGGCGGAGTTCGACGAGCCGCAGGGGCTGGCGCTGCTGCCGCCGGACGTCGCGGGCCGCGCGGGCTACGACGTCGTGGTCGCCGACCGCGGGTCCCACGCGCTGCGCGGACTCCGGCTGGCCGACGGGAAGGTGCGCACCGTCGCCGGCACCGGCCGGCAGGCGCGCCGCCGCACCGGCGGCGGGCCCGCGCTGGAGCAGGACCTGTCCTCCCCGTGGGACGTGGCGTGGTTCGACGGGCAGGTGCTGGTGGCGATGGCCGGCCACCACCAGCTGTGGGCGTTCGACCCGCTGGACGGGGTGGTGCGGGTCGTGGCCGGCACCACCGCGGAGGGCCTGCGCGACGGCCCCGCCGAGTCGGCGTGGCTGGCGCAGCCCTCGGGGCTGGCGGTGCGGCGCGTCCCGCCGGGGGACGCAGCGGACGGCGCCGCGCGGGAGGAGGCGTGGTTCGTCGACGCGGAGACGTCCGCGGTGCGGGTGCTGCGCCGCACCGGGGCGGTGGACCGCTCGGTGCCGGTGGTCGTGGACGACCGGATGGCGAACGTCGCCCCCGTCGCCCGGCCCGGCCACCGGATCAGCACCGCCGCCGGGCAGGGGCTGTTCGAGTTCGGACACCGCGACGGCCCGGGCACCGCGGGCGACGGGCCCGGCACGGGCGGTCCGGGCGGTGCCGCCGAACCGCCGGCGCTGCTGCAGCACCCGCTCGGGCTGGCGGTGGCGCCGGACGGCTCGGTCCTCGTGGCGGACACCTACAACGGTGCCCTGCGCCGCCTCGACCCCGCCACCGGCCGCGTGAGCACCCTGTTGCGCGGCCTGGCCGAACCCGCCGACGTCCTCGTGCTGGACGGCCCCGACGGGGGTGCGCTCGTGGTCGTCGAGTCCGCCGCGCACCGACTCACCCGACTGCCGCTGCCGACGGTGCTGCGGGAGCGGCCGGGCCCCGAACCGCGGGACCCGCTCACGCTCCCGCCCGGGCCGGTGCGGCTGACCGTGGCCGTCGCCGCGCCGGCCGGGCAGCAGCTCGACGGGCGCGGCGCGGGCACGGCGCTGCTGCGGCTCCGCGCCGCCCCGCCGGGACTGCTGCGCGCGGTGACCGGCGAGGGCCTGGAGCAGGAGCTGACGGTGGCTGACGGAACGGCCGGGGGCGTGCTGCACCTGGACCTGCAGGTGGCCACCTGCGACACCGGCACGGTGCCGGGCGCGGCGTGCCACCTGCACCGGCGGGCACTGCGCGTGCCCGTGCTGGTGCGGACCGGCGCCCCGGCCGTGGTGCGCCTGGAGGTGGCGCTGGACCCCCTGCGCGGGGCTACTGCCGGTAGCCCTCCACCTCGCTGACGGGTCGCGCGTCCGCCTCGTCGGGGTCCAGGCCCGCGTTGCGCTTGGCCTCGCGCTGGCGCAGCAGGTCCCACAGCTGGTCCAGCTGCTGCTCGGCCTCCTTCAGCTCCGCGTGCTCCTGCTGCGCGGAGAGCTTGCCCTCGGACAGCGCAGCACGCAGCTGGTGCTCGCGCTCGACGAGGGTGTTGATGCGGTGGTGGATGTCCTGCTCGTCCATGGGGGCATCCTCGCCGCGCGGTGCGCCGCCCGCACCCCGTGCCGCGCCGGGCGGCGCGGCGAGCCGGCGTGCGCCAGGGTGGGGGCCAGCGGCGCGGACGGCCCGCGCCACGACGTCAGGAGGACCGGTGAGCGCCCCCAGCAGCGACGGCCACCACGAGCACGACGGCCCGGACGAGCGCGACGAGCTGGTCTCGCTGCGCGCAGCGCCCTCGCAGCGGGGCGTGGCCGTGGTGACCGGTGGTTCCGCGGGGCTCGGCCGCGCGGTCGTGCGCGAGCTCGCCGGGCGCGGCTGGGACGTCGCCGTCCTGGCGCGCGGGCACGACGGGCTGGCCGGTGCCGTCGCCGACGTCGCCGCGCGCGGCCGGCGCGCCGTCGGGGTCGTGTGCGACGTCGGCGACCACGAGGCCGTGGACGCCGCCGCCGCCCGCGTGGAGGCCGAGCTGGGCCCGATCGAGGTGTGGGTGAACAACGCGATGGCTAGCGTGTTCGCGCGGTTCTGGGAGGTCGACCCCCACGACTACGCGCGCGCCACCGCCACCACCTACTTCGGCTACGTCAACGGCACCCGCGCCGCCCTGTCCCGGATGCGCCCGCGCGACCGCGGCCGCGTCGTGCAGATCGGTTCCGCCCTGGCCCACCGCGGCATCCCGCTGCAGTCCGCGTACTGCGGCGCCAAGCACGCGATCGTCGGGTTCACCGAGAGCGTCGTCACGGAACTGCTGAACGAGGGCAGTTCCGTGACCGTCTCCACGGTCCACATGCCGGGGATGAACACCACCCAGTTCGGGTGGGTGCGTTCGAGGTTGCCGAACCACCCGCAGCCGGTGGCGCCGATCTACCAGCCGGAGCTGTGCGCCCGCGTGGTGGGCGACGTGGTGGACCGCCCCCGCCGCACCACCTGGGTGGGCGAGTCCACCGTCGGCACCATCCTGGGCAACAGGTTCGTCGCACCCCTGATGGACCGGTACCTGGCCCGCACCGCCGTGGACGGCCAGCAGACCGACCAGCCGCGCGAGACGATGGTGGGCGACTACCTGGACGAGCCGGTGCCCGGCGACCACGGCAGCCGCGGCCCGTTCGACGAGCAGTCCCACGAGCGCAGCCCGCAGGTGTGGGCGCTGCTGCACCGGCGCGCCCTCGGCGGTGCGGCCGTCGGCGCCGCCGCCCTCACCGCGGGACTGCTGGCGCGCGCCCGCCGCTGACGGCCGCCGCGGTCTCGCGGCGCACGTGGTGGCGCCGGCAGAGCACCTCGTACGCGATGGTGCCCACCGGCCCGACGTCGAGGGTCCCCTCGGCCCGCCCCACGTCCCCGACGACGACCTGCTCACCGGCGACGACCATCACGCCGTCGACGGTGCGGGCGTTGTGGGTGGCTCGTGCCCCGCACCAGCACAGCGCCTCCACCTGCGGCACCTGCACGCGGTCGGCGAGCTCGATCAGGCGTGCGCTGCCGGGGAAGAGCCTGGTCCTGAAGTCGCTCGTGATCCCGAACGCGAACACGTCGATGCCGAGGTCGTCCACGAGCCGGGCGAGCTGCTCGACCTGCTCGGGGGAGTAGAACTGCGCCTCGTCGCCCACGACGTAGTCGACGGGCCGCTCGCGGTGCCGCCGGGACACCTCCTCCCAGAGGTCCGTGCCCTCGGCGACCTCCAGCGCGGGGCGGGCCAGGCCGATGCGGCTGGACACGACGGCCTCGCCGGACCGGTCGAAGCGGGTGAACAGCAACCCGCGACGGCCCTGGACGCGGTGGTTGTGGTCGACCTGCAGCGCGAGCGTCGACTTGCCGCAGTCCATCGTCCCGGAGAAGAACACCAGCTCGGCCACGGGCGACCATCCTGCCGCACCGGCGCCGGGGACGGCCGCGGGCCGGGGGCGGCTCAGGAGGTGGCAGGCCGGGTCCCGGCGTGGTGAGGTGATCGGGTGAGCACAGCACCGGACCCCGCGCCCGGCGACGGACGCCGCAGCAGCGCCGACCGCCGCACGCTCATCGACCTCACGCGCGCCGAGCGCGGCGAGCCGGAGCGCCGCCGCCTCGTGGGCGTCGACCGGCGCGGCCCCGACCCCGCGGACGTCCCGGTGCCGGAGCTGGAGGCCGACCAGGACGTCCCGCCGCGCCCCGAGGAGGACGTCGCCGACGCCGGCGAGGACCGCTGAGGACCCCGACCGCCGGCCACCGGCGGAGCACCGCGCCGCAAGGGCTCACGCCAGCGAGCTGAACGCCTCCACGTCGCGGATCTGCCCCGACACGATGATCACGTCGTCGGCCGACAGCACCGTCTCCGGCGTGGCGTAGGAGAACCCCTCGCCGGGGCGGTGGTGGGCGACCACCGTCACCCGGTAGGTGCTGCGCAGCCGCGCCCCCGCCAGCGTCTGCCCGACCAGCGGGGCGGGCGCGGTCGTCTTCACCATCGCGAAGCCGTCCTCGAACTCGATGTAGTCCAGCATCCGCCCCCGCACCAGGTGCGCCACCCGCAACCCCATCTCGTGCTCGGGGCGGATCACCTTGTGCGCGCCGAGCTGCGTCAGGATGCGCGCGTGCGAATCGCTGATCGCCTTCGCCCACACGTTGCGGATGCCGAACTGCAGCAGCGTCGAGACCGTCAGGATGGACGCCTCGAGGTTCGTGCCGATCCCCACGACGGCCCGGTCGAACTCGTGCACCGACAGCTGCCGCAGCGCCTCCTCCCGGGTGGAGTCGGCCACCACGGCGTGCGTGAGGTGCCCGGCCAGCTCGTCGACGAGCTTGGGGTCGGAGTCGATGCCCAGGACGTCCACCTGACCGTCCTCCATGAGCTCCAGCGCCAGCGACCGGCCGAACCGGCCCAGGCCGATCACCACCACCGACCGCGGGCGTGAGAGCGCGGACCTCCTAGCCAATGATCGGCCTCCCTTCGGGGAACTCGTACAGGCGGCGGCGCTCGCGCAGGGCCAGCGCCGCCCCCAGGGTGATCGGCCCCAGCCGGCCGAGGAACATCAGCAGGGCCAGGATGAGCTGGCAGGAGTCCGGCAGCGTCGCCACCAGCCCCGAGGACAGCCCGACCGTGGCGAACGCGGAGACGACCTCGAACAGCGTCGCGTCCAGCGGGGCGCGGCTCAGCTCCACGATGACCAGCGTGGCGACCACGATGACCGCCAGCGAGACCAGGGCCACGGCCAGCGCCTGCCGGTACACGCGGTCCGGGACCCGGCGGGCGAACACGCTCACCGTCTCCTCACCGCGGAACTCCGCGAACACCACGATCAGCAGCAGGGCGAACGTCGTGACCTTGATGCCGCCCGCGGTGCTCGCCGAGCCGCCGCCGATGAACATCAGCACGTCCATGACGAGCCACGAGCCGCCGTTCATCTGCGTGATGTCCACCGTGTTGAACCCCGAGCTGCGCGTGGCCGTCGTCTGGAACAACCCCGCCAGCGGCCGCGACCACCACGGCAGCGCACCGAACGTCGCCGGGTTGCGCCACTCGTTCACGGTGAGGAACACCCACCCGAAGACCAGCAGCGCGGCGGTCGTCACCATCGTCAGCTTCGTGTGCAGCGACCAGTCCCTCGGCCGGCGGAACTGCCGGCGCAGCTCCAGCAGCACCGGGAACCCCAGCCCGCCCAGCGTGCTGGCCACCATGACGGCCCCGCACATCCACACGTCGGTGGCGAAGTCGGTCATGCTGTCCGAGCGCAGCGCGAACCCGGCGTTGTTGAACGCCGAGATCGCCAGGAACACGCCCTCGCGCACCGCGTCCCAGACGCTGAGCTCGTAGGCCACCAGCAGGCGGGTGGTCAGCACCACCGCCGTCACCAGCTCCACGGCCAGCGACACGCGCACGACCCCCACCAGCACCGAGCGCACGTCGCCCAGTTCCAGGCCGCGCGACTCCGTCGCCGTCAGCATCCGCGAGCGCAACCCCAGCCGGCGGGAGGCGAACACCCCCAGCAGGGAGGCCGACGTCATGATCCCGAAGCCGCCGATCTGCGCCAGCGCCAGGATGACCACCAGCCCGAACCCGGACCAGTGCTCGCGGGTGTCCACCACGACGTGCCCGGTGACGCACAGCGCACTGATCGCCGTGAACAGCGCGTCGACGAACTCCGCGCCGCCGGGGCCCCGCCGGGCCACCGGGACCCACAGCAGCGCCGTGCCCAGGGCCACGGCCGCCGCGAACGCCACCGCCACCACCTGGGCCGGGTGCCGCAGGAACCTGCGGCGGTAGCGGGAGACCGGCCCGGTCGGGTCCACCTGCACAGCCTCCAGCTCCAGCGGGGCCCTCGGGCGGCCCGGTCGGCATCAGGCTAGGGCAGCGGGGAGCGGCGCCGTGCGCCTCAGCCGCCCCCCAGCTCCTCACCGGGCACCTCCAGCAGCTCCAGGAGGTCGTCGCGGCCGAAGAAGCGCGCCGTCTCCAGCGCGCTGGGGCTGCCCGCGTACGGGTCGGCGTCGGCGCCGACCAGCGCCACCACCACGTCCGAGAACCCCCGGAACACCGCGGCCGTCAGCGCCGTGCGGCCGGCCGCGTCGGTCTTGTCGGGGTCGGCGCCCCGCTCCAGCAGCGCGCGCACCGTGCTCCGGTGGCCGTGGTGGGCGGCCAGCACCAGCAGGCAGTCGCCGGCGGAGTCGGTGGAGTCCGGCGGCACCCCGGCGTCCAGGTAGGTGCACAGCTGCCGGGTCAGCCCCCGCCGCGCGGACTCGAACACCCGGTGGGCCAGCTCCAGGGCGCGCTCCTCGGCGGCGTCGCACGGGCCCACGGGCTCGGCCCAGCGACCACCGCCCTCGCCCCGCCCGGTCACCGCGTCAGGGTAGGTCGCCCGCGCGGGCGCCGCACCCCCTCGCCCGGCGCCCCCGCCCGGCCGTGCCCGATTCCGCTCAGTCGTGCTCCAGGACCGCCTCCACCGTGGCCATCGCCGTGCTCAGCCCGGCCAGGTAGGCCCGCGACACCTCGTACACCTCGTACGCGGGCCGGTCCACCTCGGCGACGGGGTCGTCGTCGTCCTCGTAGGACAGCACCGCCCGCAGCGCCTGCCCGGCCGCTCCGCGGCCCTCCAGCAGCGCCGCCCGCACCGACAGCGCCACGCCGGTGGTCTCCACCAGCTCGTCCTCGCCCATGTTCAGGACCGTCGCCACGCCCGAGAGCAGCCCCACCGTGTACGCCAGGTCCGAGTCCGCCGGCACCAGCCGCGCGCACGCCGCCGCCCGCGCCAGGACCGTCGTCAGCGACTCGGTGTCCACGCTCGTCACCCCGCCCAGCAGCATGAGCACCACCCACGAGCACAGCTGCCGCCGGCCCAGCAGCACGATCGCCTGCCGCAGCGAGGAGATCTCCTGCTGGGTGCCGTAACCGGCCGAGGACACCGTGCGCAGCACCCGCAGGCTCAGCCCCGGGTCGGAGGCCACCAGCTGCTCGATCTCCCCGATGGGGGCGTCGCTGCCGGTCAGCGCCCGCACCAGGCGCAGGCACACCAGCTGCGAGGGCGTCAGGCTCACCGACTCCAGGGTCACCGGGCGCTGCAGGCCGTAGCCCTGGAAGAGGTCGCAGCCCGCGGCCGCGCACCGCTCGAACTCCGCGTCGTCCTCCACGCGCTCCACGACCACCAGGGCCGACGGGTTGTGCCGGCGCACCAGCGCCACCACGTCCTCGAAGCGCTCCCCGCTGGCCGCCAGGTCGATCTTCACGTACTCGGCGCGCTCCACGGCCGGCAGCCGGCTCTCCTCGCCGTCGAAGTCGTCCACGGCGACGCGGTAGCCCTGCGCGCGCAGCTGGTCCAGGCCCGCCAGCAGCTCCTCGTCGACCTCCACGTCCTCCAGCAGCTCCAGCACGACCTGGTGCGGCGAGCACGGCACCGGCAGCTCGCCGGTGAAGAAGCCACGGGTGAGGTTGATGAACAGCGGCTTGTCGCCGGCGATCTGCTCCACGCCGAAGTCGCCGAAGGTGGCGCTGATGACCTGCGAGGTGGCGTGGTCCTGCTCGGCGCCGCTGGACAGGGCAGCGGTGGTGCCGCCGTGGGCGCGGAACAGCAGCTCGTAGGCGACGAGGCGGCGCTCGCCGTCGTAGATGCCCTGCCGGCCGACGCGGACGGTGGACACGCTGGTCCCGGGCCGGTGGACCGGGGCGTCGGGGCGCACGACGGCGCGGTGACGGGCGCTCACGGCGTCGTCCCCGGTGCGGCGGGCCCGGCCGCTCGCGTGGTGCTCCTCACGCACTCATCTACGGCTGCCGGGGTCCCGACCTGTAGGGCTGCCGGTGGTGCGCTGGGCCGAACGGGTGCGGCGGGTGGCCGCGACCCGTCCGCGGGTGCCGCCGCCGCGTGCACGGGCACCGCCGCCTCACACCGGCGTGCGGTGGAAGCGGGCGAAGGAGCGGCTCGGCGTCGGGCCCCGCTGCCCCTGGTAGCGCGAGCCGGAGGCGGCGCTGCCGTACGGGTTCTCCGCGGGGGAGGACAGCCGGAAGAAGCACAGCTGGCCGATCTTCATGCCCGGCCACAGCGTGATCGGCAGGGTCGCCACGTTGGACAGCTCCAGCGTCACGTGCCCGGAGAAGCCGGCGTCGATGAAGCCGGCCGTGGAGTGCGTCAGCAGCCCCAGCCGCCCCAGGCTGCTCTTGCCCTCCAGCCGTGCGGAGACGTCGTCGGGCAGCGTGACCACCTCGTACGTGGAGGCCAGCACGAACTCGCCCGGGTGCAGGATGAACGCCTCGTCCGCCGGCACCTCCACCAGCCGCGTCAGCTCCGGCTGCTCCTGCGCCGGGTCGATCACGGAGTACTTGTGGTTGTCGAAGAGGCGGAAGTAGCGGTCGATGCGCACGTCCACGCTGGAGGGCTGCACCATCGACGGCTCGGACGGCTCGATCACCACGCGCCCGGCGGCCAGTTCCCGGCGGATGTCGCGGTCGGAGAGCAGCACGGGCCCACGCTACCGCCGCCCGGCCCCCGGGCGGGGGGTGCGCGAGCGGGGGTGCGGGCCGGGGGCTGGACCACCGCGCGGTGTCCGTTAGAGTGGTGCCGTCCCGGATCGCCCCCCGGGACGTGCGGGTGTAGTTCAATGGTAGAACTTCAGCTTCCCAAGCTGATAGCGCGGGTTCGATTCCCGTCACCCGCTCAGCGCGAGGCCCCGGTCCGGTGGACCGGGGCCTTCGTCGTGCCCGGGCCGGCGCTACCTTTCCCCTCGCACCCGCGGGAGTCCTCTCCGGGGACCGCGGGCCGAGGAGGACGACGTGGGTGACGCGCGCGCGGTGGTGGTGGGCGCGGGGCTCGGCGGCCTGGCCGCCGCGGCGGGCCTGGCCCGAGCCGGCTGGCGGGTCGACCTGCACGAGCGGGCCGGCTCCCTCGAACCGGTCGGTGCCGGGATCAGCCTGTGGCCCAACGCTCTGCGCGCCCTCGACGTCCTGGGCGCGGCGGACGGCGTGCGGCGCCTGGCCGCCCTGGGTGCGGGCACCGGGATCCGCCGCCCCGACGGGCGCTGGATCGCCCGCAGCGACCTCGCCGACGCCGTGAGGAACCGCTACGGCGACCCCGTCGTGGTCCTGGCCCGCGCCGAGCTCACCGCCCTGCTCGCCGACCTGCTGCCCGACGGCTGCCTGCACCCGGGCAGCGCGGTCGAGCGCGTCGAGCCCGGCGACCCGCGCGGCGCGCCCGCCCGCGTCGTCCTCACGACCGGCGAGCACGTCGAGGCGGACCTCGTCGTGGCCGCCGACGGCATCGGCTCCCCGGTGCGCACCGCCCTCTTCCCGCACCACCCGGGTCCCTCGTACGCCGGGTACACCGCGTGGCGGTTCCTGACCGGCGCCCCGCCCGGCGCGACCGGCTCGGAGACGTGGGGGACGTGCGGGCAGCGCTTCGCGATCGTGCCGATGGCCGGCGGGCGGGCCTACTGCTACGCCACCGCGAGCGCACCGCCGGGCACGCGCAGCGACGACGAGGCGCAGGAGCTGCGCCGCCGGTTCGGCGGCTGGCACGAGCCGGTCCCGCAGCTGCTCGCCGGGCTGGGGCCCGGCGACGTCCTGCACCACGACGTGCTGGAGCTGGCGACGCCGCTGCCCCGCTTCGACGCCGGCCGGGTCGCGCTGGTGGGCGACGCCGCCCACGCGATGACGCCTGAGCTGGGGCAGGGCGGGTGCCTGGCGCTGGAGGACGCCGTCACCCTCGCCGTCCTCGCCGCTCCCGCCGCCGCAGGCACCGCTCCGCCGGGTGCACTGGCCGGGGCGCTGGAGCGCTACACCCGGCTGCGGCTGCCCCGCACCACGCGCCTGGCCGCGCGCTCGCGCTCCGCCGGACGGATCACCCAGGCGTCCAGCCCTCTCGGCAGGCGGCTGCGGGACCTCTCCGCCCCGCTGGTGGGCGTCGTCCCGGCCGGGCTCCTGGTGCGCGGCCTGGCCCCCGTCGTGGACTGGCACCCGCCGCGGGGCTGAACGCCCCTGACCCTGTCTCCCGCTCGGCTGGCGGGCCGGTCGACCGCACGCCACGGTGTCCGCCGTGCCCCTCCTCGACCCCGACGCCCCCTGGCCGCTCCTGCCCAGCCTGATCGGCCTCGTCGTCGCCGGTGTCGTCATCGTCCTCACCGGCATCCGCATGACCGCCGTCGCCGACGAGATCGCCGACCGCACGGGCATGGGGGAGGCGATCGCCGGCGCGGTGCTGCTGGGAGCGACCACGTCCCTGCCCGGCCTGGTGACCGTGGCCGTCGGCGGGCTGTCCGGGGACGCGCAGTTCGCCTTCGCCAACCCCGTCGGCGGCATCCTCATCCAGACGGTGTGGCTGGCCGTCGCCGACCTCTACTACCGCCGCGTCAACCTCGAGCACGCGGCGGCCTCCAGCCAGAACCTCATGCAGGCCCTCGTGCTCCTCGGCCTGCTGGCCGTCCCGCTCATCGGCTTCGCCCTGCCCGACCTGGCCGTGTTCAGCGTCCACCCCGCCACCGTCGCCATCCCGGTGCTCTACGCGGGCGGGCTGGTGCTCGTGCGCCGGCTGCACGAGCACCCCATGTGGAAGCCCGTCGTGACCGACGAGACGGTCGAGGACGAGCCGCAGGAGGGCAGCGGCGCCAGCGGCCGCCGCCTCGGGGTCTCCTTCGCGCTGCTCGCGGTGTCGATGGCGGTCGCCGGGTACGTCGTGGGCCGCGCCGGGCTCGGCGTCGTCGACGCCACCGGCGCCTCCGGCGGTCTCGTCGGCTCCACCCTGACCACGGCCGTGTCGTCCCTGCCCGAGCTCGTCACCCTCATCGCCGCGGTCCGCATGCGCGCCCTCGCGCTCGGCGTCGGCGACATCATCGGCGGCAACGTCTTCGACGCCCTGCAGATCGCGGTGGCCGACGTGTTCTACCGCGAGGGACCGATCTACGCCGACGCCGGCGCCTCCGGCCTGCTGCTGCTCGCCGCGGGCCTGCTCATGAGCGCCCTGCTCGCGGCCGGGCTGCTGCTGCGCGGCCGGCGCGGCATCGGGTTCGAGGGCGTCGCGATCCCCGTGGTGTGGGTGGGCGCGATCGTCGGCGTCGGCTTCCTGTAGGGACGAGCGCCCGGCCGGGAAAGACCCGCCCCACCGCCCGCGCGACCGCCACGATGTCCGTCGTGCGCCGGGAGCGGCCCGGCGGGGGAGGGGACGTCGTGCTGACGATCGGGATGCTGGGCGGGATGAGCTGGGAGTCCAGCGCCGAGTACTACCGCCTCGCCAACGAACTGGTGCGCGAGCGCCTCGGCGGCCTGCACTCCGCCCGCTGCCTGCTCGCCTCCGTCGACTTCGCCGACGTCGAGCGGCTGCAGGCCGCGGGGGAGTGGGAGGAGGCGGGGCGGCTCCTCGCCCGCCACGCGGCCGGGTTGCAGGCGGGCGGTGCGGACCTGCTGCTGCTGTGCACGAACACCATGCACCAGGTCGCCGACCAGGTGCAGGACGCGGTGACGATCCCCCTGCTGCACATCGCCGACGTCACCGCCGCCGCCGTGCGCGCGGCGGGGCTGCACCGGGTGGGGCTGCTGGCGACGGCGTTCACGATGGAGCGCGACTTCTACCGCGACCGGGTCGCCGGCCACGGCGTCGAGGTCCTCGTGCCCGGGCCGCAGCAGCGCGCGCTGGTGCACCACGTCATCTACGACGAGCTGTGCCTCGGGATCGTCGACGACGGCTCCCGCGCCCGCTACCGCGAGGTCATCGACGACCTCGTCGCCGCCGGTGCGCAGGGGATCGTGCTGGGGTGCACGGAGATCGAGCTGCTCATCGGCCCGGAGGACTGCCCGGTGCCGGTCTTCCCCAGCACCCGGCTGCACGTCGAGGCCGCCGTCGAGCGGGCGCTGGCCGCGGGGGTGCCCGTCCCGGGCCGTTGACCCACCGGTGGGGTCAGGGGGCGGTGGCCGCCTCGACCGCGCGCAGCACCGCACCCCAGGCGACGTCCCCGTCCGGTTCCCCCTGCACCACGTGCACCCCCGCCGCGCGCAGCACCGCCAGGTGCCCCGCCCAGGCGGGGTGCCCGGCGTGCCCGGCGCTGACGCGCGGGTGCACCACCACCGGCACCGCCCGCGCGCCGATCGCCTCGCACACCGGCGTCACGGCCTGGTTGTCGGCGATGCCGAGGGCCAGCTTGGCGACCGTGCCCGCGGTGGCCGGCGCGACGACCCAGCAGTGCGGGTCCGGGTGCGGTCGCGGCTGGTGCGGCAGCCGGGGGGTGCTGCGCAGCGGGTACCCCGTCACCTCCGCGATGCGGCGGTCCGCACCGGCGTCCGCCAGCCACGCCGCTGCGGCCGGGGTGGCGGTCACCACCACGGTCCAGCCCGCCGCCAGCAGCGGCTCCACCAGGCGCTCGCGCACGTCCGTGACACCCCCGGCCGCGGAGCAGGCGAGGCCGAGGACGCGGGTGGGGGGCACGGAGGCGGTGCGCACGTCAGCACCGTAGGGCCCGCCTCGACCCCTGCCCCGCACCCGTCACCCCCGGCGCCACCGGTGAGCCGACGGGCTCTCGGGTCGCACCACCGCACACCCGTACCGACGTGCGGACGTAGCTGCCGCCTCGTACCTTCGTCGGGCGCCGGCTCGTCGAAGTGCCGGACATCGTCGATCAGCAGGGGGCAGCGGTGGCGACGCCTGGTAGCGACAAGGGGTAGCACGGCGACAAGGGGCAGGACGAGGGCCACGGCAAGCACGTGCGCCGGATGTACCTGCGCTTCGCGGCCATGATCCTCACGTCGATGGTCGTCATGTACGCCGTCATGTTCGTGGGCACGTGGCGGTGGGACCACGTCATGTTCAGCGAGAGCCGGGTCTTCATGGCCCTGACCATGGGCGGGGCGATGGCCCTGGTGATGATCGCCTGGATGCTGAAGATGTACCGCAGCGTCAAGGGGAACATCGCGATCGTCGTGGCGGGCCTGCTCCTGCTGGGCGGCGGCACCTTCCTGGACCGCAGCCAGGCGACCGTGGGCGACGTCGGCTGGATGAGCGCGATGGTGCCGCACCACTCGCTCGCCATCACCCGCTCCGCGCGCGCCGACCTCGACGACGTCCGGGTCTGCCGGCTCGCCGCGTCCATCATCGAGGCGCAGGAGCGCGAGATCCGCGAGATGCAGTGGCTCATCGAGGACATCGAGGAGAACGGCGAGGTCCTGACCGCCGCCGAGCTCGACGGCCGCCAGGTGCCCGAGTCCGAGGTGCCGAACCTGCGCGACTGCCCGACCCCCTGAGCCCCCGAGCGCGGGAGCGGCCCACCCGCTGACGACGCGGGTGGGCCGGCTCAGCCGCGCTCAGGGATGCGCCACCTCGTCCAGCAGGGCGGCGACCTCGTCGAAGGAGCGCTGGGCGTCGGCCTCGCGCTCGTCCTCCTCGACGTCGTGCGTCTCCAGCTCCAGCACGTACGTGCCGGTGAACCCGCCGGCCTCCAGGGCGCCGAGCACGCCGCGGAAGTCGACGTCGCCGCGCCCGATGCCGAGGTTGAGGTTGCCCGGCACGGCGTCGCGCAGGTGCACGCGCTCCACCCGCGAGGCGTGCTTCCCGGCCCAGGCCACGACGTCGTCCCCGGAGGCGACGACGTGCGAGGTGTCCAGCAGCAGCCCGATCTCCTGCGGCCCCAGGGCGTCCAGGACGCGGTCGGCGCGCGCCACGTCGTGGACCCAGCGGCGGTGGTGCAGCACCTCCACCAGCAGCCGCACGCCGCCCTCGGCGCACAGGCGCGAGATCGCGCGCAGGTTCTCGACGCAGCGGGCCAGGTCCGCCTCGTCGTCGACGTGCGCCTCCCAGGACGGCCCCCCGCACGGCACGATCAGCGCCGCACCGGTCGCCGCCGCGAGCTCGACGAGCGGGCGGACCGTCGCCGCCAGCGTCCCGGCGTCCAGCGCCGGGTCGTTCAGCGGGCCGACGTCGGAGTTCACGGCGCCCGCGGTCAGGCCGTGCGCCGCGAGCGCGGCCACGTACTCCTGCGGGTCCCCGGTGAAGGGCACCGGCACGTGGTCCGTCACGGCGGGGATGGCGCCCAGGTCCACCTCCACGGCGCCGATCCGCTCGATGAGGCTCAGGGCCTCCTCCAGCGGCCGGAACCGGAAGGTGATCGTGGAGATGCCGACGCGCCGCGCCGTCGCCGAGGGTGTTCCGCTCACGGGTGCTCCTTCCGAGACCGTCCGGGGACGGGCGCTCAGGCGATGTACGAACCGCCGTTGATGTTCTGGGTGGTCCCGGTGATGTACGAGGAGTCCTCGCTGGACAGGAACACGACCAGGGCGGCCATGTCGTCGGGGGTTCCCTGGCGGCCCATCGGCACGGCGGCGGCCAGGCGCGCCTCGTTCTCCTCGTCGGTGGCGCCGGCGCGGATGTCGGTGTCCACCACGCCCGGGCTGAGGGCGTTGACGGTGATGCCGTGCGGGGCCACCTCGCGGGCCAGGGAGCGCGTCAGGCCGAGCACGCCGGCCTTCGCCGCGGAGTACGGCGTCTTGGAGAACACGCCGCCGCCCTGCTGCGCGGAGACCGACGACATGTTCACGATGCGGCCGTAGCCGTTCTCGATCATCTGCGGCAGGAACGCCTGGCACGCCAGGAAGGTGCCGGTGAGGTTGATGCCCACCACGCGGTTCCACTCCTCCAGGTCCACCTCGAGGAACGGGGTGGGGGAGGCGACACCGGCGATGTTGGCGAGGGCGCCCACGGGCGGCAGTTCGGAGGCGGCGAGCGCCTCGACGCAACGGGCCAGGGACTCCTGGTCGGTCACGTCCGCGGCCAGCCCCAGCACGGGGGCCTTGAACTCGCCGGCGATCTTGTCCGCGGCGGCCTCGGCGCCGGGGCCGTCGATGTCCAGGAGGGCCACGGCCCACCCTTCGGCGGCGAACCTGCGGGCGGTGGCGAAACCGATGCCGCGCGGGGAGGCGGCGCCCGTCACGACGGCGGTGCGCTGGCCGATCCCGGTCTGGTAGCTCATGTCGGGTCCTTCGCTGGGTCCAGGAGTTCGGGTGGGGAGTGCGGGGGCGTCGGGCTCGTCACACCGCGGCGGTCGCGGAGGTGCCCGTGGAGTCGCCCGAGGTCGCGGCGGCGGTGGCGCGCTCGACCTCGGCGCGGCGGGCGGCGCCGTTGGTCTCCGGCGTCAGCAGCGTGGCGACGAGACCGATGAGGGCGTAGACGATGAACAGGACCGCCGGGCCCATCCAGCCGAACGCGTCGTAGAGGGCGACGGCCGCGAAGGCGGTGAAGCCGGAGACCACGGCCGCGAGCTGGTACGCCAGGGAGGCACCCGAGGAGCGGGTCGCGGTGGAGAACAGCTCGGCGAACCAGGCGCCCTGCGTGCCGGCCAGGGAGTTCTGGCACAGCGCGAAGGCGATGACGAAGACGGCGATGATGAGGCCCAGGTTCCCGGTGTTGAGCATGAGGAACATCGGGATGCCGAAGATGAGCATCAGCGTCGTGCCGAACGCGTAGACGGGCTTGCGGCCGATGCGGTCGGTGAGGCGGCCCCACAGCAGCGTGGCGGGGAAGCCGATCAGCGCCGCGATGACGATGGCCAGGATGGTGTCGGGGCGCTCGGCCAGGCCCTGGTCGTGCACGTAGGAGGTGACGTAGGAGATGGAGACGGCGTAGCCGGCGCTCTCGGCGATGCGCAGGCCGAACGCGCGCAGCAGGTTGCGCCAGTCCTGGCGGACCACCTCGGCGAGCGGGTTCTTCACCAGGTCGCCCTGCTCCTTGGCGTCCTCGAAGTCCGGGGACTCCTCGACCTTCAGGCGGATGTACATCCCCGCACCGATGAGGATCGAGCTGAGCAGGAACGGCACGCGCCAGGCCCAGTCGCCCGGCAGGCTGGCGCTGGCGAGGAAGGCGAGGTTGGCGAGCAGCAGGCCCAGCGGGAACCCGGCCTGCGGGATGGCCGTGTAGGCGCCCTTGCTCCGCCACGGGGCGTGCTCGTACGTCATGAGGATCGCGCCGCCCCACTCCGCCCCGAACGCCAGGCCCTGGATGATCCGGACGGTGACGAGCAGGATCGGGGCGAGGATGCCCGCCGTCTCGTAGGTGGGCAGGGCACCGATGAGAACCGTGGACAGGCCCATGATCAGCAGTGAGGCGATGAGCACCGGCCGGCGGCCGATCTTGTCACCGAGGTAGCCGCCGATGATGCCGCCCAGCGGGCGGGCGGCGAACCCGACGCCCAGCGTGCCGAAGGAGTACAGCAGCGCCGTGGTGGGGTCGCTGTCCGGGAAGAACGCGTCGCCGAGGTACAGCGCCGCGGCCGTGCCGAACCCGATGAAGTCGTAGTTCTCCACCGTGGTGCCCACGGCGCTGCCGACGGCCACCCGCTTCTTGTGCTCGGTCCCGAGGGGCCGACCGTTCGCTGTCGTCACTGCCATCTCCTTCGACGGGGGACCGTCCGGCATTGGACTGTCATCGCTCTTACTGTTGACAGTAAGACGGCAGAACTCTGGCACGTACCGGTGGGCGCTTGTCAAGTCCCCCGGACCGCTGCGGGGTCAGCCGGCGGCGGACTCCGCCCGCTCGTGCATCCGCTGCTCGATCCGCGTCGCCGCGTCCCGCATGTGGGTGCGCAGGAACTCCCGGCCGCCCGCGGCGTCGCCGGCCTCGAGCAGGTCGGCGATCGGCGCGTGGCGCTGGTACGCCATGTTGAGCACCGCCGTCTCCGGTCCCGCCGCCGTGATCGCGGCACGGGCCAGGCCGCTGACCGAGCGCCAGCTGTGCAGCAGCGTGGTGTTGCCGCTCAGCTCGCAGATGCGCTCGTGGAACGCCAGGTCCGCGTCGAGCTGGGCCGTGAAGTCACCCTCCGCGTCCCGCAGCGTCTCCAGCTCCTGGCGCACCCGCGCCACCGCCGCGGTGCGGTCCTCGCGCGCGCAGATCAGCTCCAGCGCCAGGCTCTCCAGCGCGTGCCGGACGGTGAAGATCTCCTCGACCTCCTGCTCGGTGACCACGCGCACCGAGAGGCGGCCGCGCGCGTCCGCCGTCAGCAGGCCCTCCTGCTGCAGCTGGCGCAGCGCCTCGCGCAGCGTCCCGCGGCTGACGCCGAGCGCCTCGCTGAGCTCCACCTCCGCCAGGTGGGTGCCCGGGGCCAGCTCGCCCGAGCTGATGGCCTCGCGCAGCCGGGCGTGGATGAGCTCGCGGCGCGTCTGCATCTCGATGGACCCCAGCGCGCGCAGCGGGGACCTGGCTCCGGGGGTCACCGTCCCAGCGTATCCGGGGCGTCGCGGCGAGCCGCCCGCCCGCAGCGGTGCCCCGGGCCGGTGGACGTGGGACCGTCGTCCCTCCCGTCCCCGCCACACGGAGGTCTGCGTGCACTGGATCGTCCTCGTGCTCTCCGGAGCCCTGGAAGCGGTGTGGGCCACCGCGCTGGACCGCTCGGAGGGGTTCACGAAGCTCTGGCCCACCGTCGTGTTCGCCGTCTCCGTCGTCGCCAGCATGGCCGGGCTGGCGTACGCGATGCGCGAGCTGCCCGTCGGCACGTCCTACGCGGTGTGGGTGGGCATCGGCGCGGTGCTGACCGTGGCGTACGCGATGGTCACCGGCGCGGAGAGCTTCTCCGTGCTCAAGGTGCTGTTCCTCGCCGGGATCGTCGGCTGCGTCATCGGGCTCAAGGTCGTGCACTGACCGCCCCGGGCCTAGTCTCGGCTCGCCGCCGGTCACCGCGGGCGGCGCACGACGACGGTGTCGAGGACGGGAGTGGGCGCGTGGCTCTGAAGGTGCTGTTCCTGGGGGGTACGGGGATCATCAGTTCCGCGTGCGCGGCGCTGGCGGTGGAGCGCGGGGTGGACCTGACGGTCCTCAACCGCGGGGGCACGGCGTCCAAGCGCCCCCTGCCCGCGGGCGTGCGGCAGGTGACCGCCGACGTCCGGGACGTCCCCGCCGTGCGCGAGGCGCTGCGCGGCAGCGAGTTCGACGTGGCCGTGGACTTCCTGGCGTTCACGCCCGAGCACGTCGCCGCCGACGTGGAGACGTTCCGCGGGCGCGTGGGGCAGTACTGGTTCGTCTCCAGCGCCTCCGCCTACCAGAAACCCGTGGGGCACCTGCCGATCACCGAGTCCACCCCGCTGGCGAACCCGTTCTGGCAGTACTCCCGCGACAAGATCGCCTGCGAGGAGCTGCTGGCCCGCGCCTACCGGGAGGAGGGGTTCCCCGCGGCCGTGGTGCGCCCCAGCCACACGTACGACCGCACCTCACCGCCGGTCGACGGCGGCTGGACGGTCGTGGAGCGCATGCGCCGCGGCGCGCCCGTGGTCGTGCACGGCGACGGGACCTCGCTGTGGGTCCTCACCCACCACACCGACTTCGCGGAGGGGTTCGTGCCGCTGCTGGGTGAGCCCGCGCTGACCGGCGACGCCGTGCACGTCACCTCCGACCAGGCCCTCACCTGGGACGCGGTCCACCGCACCCTCGCCCGCGCCGCCGGGGTGGACGAGCCGGTGCTCGTGCACGTGCCCTCCGAGGCCATCGCCCGCGACGACCCCGCGCGCGGGCCGAGCCTGCTGGGCGACAAGGCCCACTCGGTGCTCTTCGACAACTCCAAGCTGAAGCGCCTGGTGCCGGGGTTCGCGGCGACCACCACCTTCGCCGCCGGCGCCCGGGAGATCGTCGAGCACCACGACGCGCACCCCGAGCTGCGCCGCGCGGACCCCGACGTCGACGCCCGGCACGACCGGCTCGCCGCCCGCTGGGGCTGAGGCCGCCGCGCGCCGGTGCCCCGGGAGGCTCGCGCCGTCCCGGGGCACCGGCGCCCGCGGGTGCGGGGGGTTCAGGCCGCCTGACCGGCGCCCAGGCCGGGGGGCTGCTCGCCGGTGGTCTTGCGGTACAGGACCGCGGCCTGGCGCTCCACGAGCAGGCGGGACACGCCGATGATCGCGCCGGAGGCGAGCGCCCAGGCGACCGCCTCCTTCCAGCCGACGTCCGGGTCCTCCGGGTTGGCCGGGGGCTGCGACTTCGTGGCGGTCACCCAGATCTTCTTCGTGAGGCGGTTGGCGACGGCACCCGCGACGACGGCGGCGCCGGGGCCGACGAGCTTCCAGACGATGGGACTCATGTCGCGCACCCTGCCCTACAGCAGGTCCAGGAGCCAGCGCAGCACCGGCGCCAGCGCCGTGGCGCCGGCGGCCACGAGCGCCACGACGAGCACGATCGTGATCAGGCGCACCCCCCGGGAGGGTCCGCCGTCCGGTCCACGCAGGTGTCGCAGCACGCCCCCATCCTCCCCGACCCCGCACCCCTCCCGGACCGCTGCCCTCCCCGCCCGCTCCCACCGTGATCTCGCACGGGTGAGGGTTCAACCGTGCAAGATCACGGAGAGGTGGGGGGTGCGGGGGAGGGGTAGGGTGTGCCGCGAACGACAGGGGAGCGCCGTGGGGCGCTGAGAGTGCGGGCAGCCGCAGACCCTCGAACCTGATCCGGTCAGCACCGGCGTAGGGAGTCGGGCCTTCCTCGACCCGTGGCCACCAGCGCCGCGGGTCCCCCTCCTGGACCCAGGAGGTTTCCGTGAGCACCACCGTCAAGACGTCCACCCGCCGACCGGTGGGCAGCTGGCGCACCGTCGACACCGTCACCGCCGCCGTCCTCGGCGTCGCGTTCGGCGTCGTCTTCTGGGGCTGGCACTTCGCCTACAGCGCCCTCGACCCGCTGTTCGCCCTCTTCCCGCCCGTCGCCGGCCTCGTCGCCGGCGTGTGGCTGCTGCCCGCCGTCATCGGCGCCCTGGTCGTGCGCCGTCCCGGCGCCGCGCTGCTGACCGAGGTCGTCGCCGCCAGCGTCGAGGCGCTGCTCGGCACGCAGTGGAGCGCCGGCGTGCTCGTCTCCGGCGTCCTGCAGGGCCTGGGCGTGGAGATCGCCGTCGCGCTGTTCCTGTGGCGCCGCTGGAACCTGGGCGTGGCCGTCCTCGGCGGCGTGCTGGCCGCCTGCCTGGAGTCCGTCTACGAGTGGTCCGCCTACTGGGCCGCCTGGAGCTTCGACTGGAAGCTCGTCTACGCGGGCTTCTTCGCCGTCTCCGGCGCCGTGATCGCCGGGCTGGGCGGCTGGGCGCTGGTGCGGGCGCTGGCGCGCACCGGGGCCCTGTCGGCCTTCGCCGCGGGCCACGAGCACCGCTCTCGTGGCTGACGCGGCGCCCCTGGCCCTGCGGGTGCGGGGCCTGGCGGTCACCCCGCCCGGAGCCGCCCGTCCCGTGCTGACCGGTGTGGACCTCGACGTGCCCGCCGGGCAGCGCGTCCTGCTCGCCGGGCCCAGCGGCAGCGGCAAGTCCACCCTGCTGCGCGCCCTGGCGGGCGTGCTGGAGGAGGGCCCCGGCGGCGAGCCCACCGCCACCGGCGAGGTCCTCGTGGGCGGCGACAGCGCCCGCCCGGGAGCCGCCGGGCTGCTGCTGCAGGACCCGCAGGACGCCGTCGTGGCCACCACCGCCGGGCGCGACACCGCCTTCGGCCCGGAGAACCTCGCCCTGCCCCGCGAGGAGGTGTGGCGGCGCGTCGCGGCCGCCCACGCCGCCGCCCGCTTCGACGCCGGGCGCGAGCGGGAGGTGGCGACCCTGTCCGGCGGGGAGCGCCAGCGCCTGGCCCTGGCCGGGGTGCTCGCCCTGGCGCCGGGGGTGCTGCTGCTGGACGAGCCGACGTCCATGCTCGACGCACCCACTGCCGCGGCGGTGCGCGCCGCCGTCCTGGACGCCGCCGCCGGGCGCACCCTCGTCGTGGTCGACCACGACCTGGCCGGCTGGGCCCGGCACGTGGACCGCGTCGTCCTGCTGGACGCCGACGGCCACCTCGCCGCCGACGGCCCGCCCGGGCGGGTGCTCACCGCCGGGGCGGGCGGTGGCGAGCTCTGGCTGCCCGGCGCCCCGGACCCGCGGCCCGCCGACGTGCCCGACGGCCTGCTCGCCCCGCACCTGCGCGTGGACGGCGACGCCCTGACGGGTCAGGGCCTGGGACTGGTGCGCCGGCGCCGCGGGCTGCGGCCGGCACCGCCGGCGAGCGTCCTGACCGGCGTGGACGTGCGCGTCCCGGCCGGTGCGGTGACCCCGCTGGTGGGCGTCAGCGGCTCCGGCAAGTCGTCGCTGCTGCAGGTGCTCGCCGGGCTGACCCGCCCCACCGCCGGGGAGCTGCGCGCAGGTGCCGGGCTCGCGCGCGGGCTGCGCCCCCAGCCGTGGCGGTGGCGCTCGCGGGAGCTGGCCGCGCGCGCCGGGTGGGTGCCGCAGACGCCCGAGCACGCGTTCGTGCGCACCACCGCGCGCGCGGAGGCCGCCGCGACGGCCGTGGCGCTGGGCCTGCCCGCCGCGCGGGCGGACGCCCTGCTGGAGCTGCTGGGCCTGGCGCACCGCGCGCAGGTGGACCCCTTCCGCCTCTCCGGCGGCGAGCAGCGCCGCCTGGCGCTGGTGGGGGCGTTGGCCGCGGGGCCCGCGGTGCTGCTGGCGGACGAGCCCAGCGTGGGGCAGGACCGGCGCACCTGGTCGGTGGTGGTGGGCCTGCTGCGGGCCGCGGCGCGCGACGGGGCCGCGGTCGTGGTCAGCAGCCACGACGAGCGGCTCGTGCGGGCGGTGGACCCCGCCGGGACGCGTGCGGTGCGCCTGCACGCGGGGCGCCGGGTGGCCGGCGGTGCGCCCGCCGCACCGGTCGCGCTGGGGAGGGCCTCGTGAGCGCCGACCCCGCCCTGCACCCGCCCGCACCGGGAGATGTCCACACCCCCGTCCACAGCTGTGGGCACAGCCTTGGGGACAACCCTGTGGAGACGCCTGTGCAGGGTGTGGAGGACGGGGTGCCGCGCACGCCAGCCGAACGGCGCAGCGCCGGACCCGGGCCGCTGGTGCGGCACTGCGGCCCGCTGCCGCTGCTGGCGGTCTCGCTGCTGGCGGTGCCGGCCTCGTTCGCGGTGACGACGTGGGTGGCGGGGGCGGCCGGGCTGGCCGCGCAGCTGCTGTGCCTGCCGCTGGTGGTGGACCGGTGGCGGGCCCTGCCGCGCCGGCTGCTGCCCGGTGCGGTGGGGGCGCTGTCGGTGGGCTGGTCGGCGTGGCTGCTGGGCGAGCCCGGTCAGGGCGAGCCCCTGCTGGCCGCGCTGACCGCCGCGCTGCGCCTGGCGGTGCTGGTGCTGCCGGGCGCGGTGCTGCTGGCGTGGCTGGACCCGGCCGAGGCCGGCGACCACCTGGCGCAGCGGCTGCGGGTGCCCGGCCGACTCGTGGTGGCCGTCGTGGCGGCGCTGGGGCTGCTGTCCGCCCTGGCCGACGCGTGGGAGCAACTGGCGGCCTCCCGCCGCGCCCGCGGCCTCGGACCCGGGCCGGGACCGCTGTCCAGGGGGCGCTGGCTGGCCTCGACGGCGTTCGGGCTGCTCGTGGACGCCGTGCGGCGGGCCGGGCGGGTGTCCACCGCGATGGACGCGCGCGGGGCGGCCCCGGGCGGCCCGCCGCGCACGTGGGCGCTGCCGGCGCCGTGGCGGCGCGCGGACGCGGTGTGCCTGCTGGTGGGGGCGGCGGTGCTGGCGGTGCCGCTCGTGGTGGCGCTCGTGGTGCGCTGAGCAGGGCCGCCGGGCCGGGACGAGCCGGCCCGGCGGCGCGCGGGCGTCAGGCCGGCGGCAGGTCCCAGACGTCGGCGAGCATCCCGCCGTCGTCGGTGTGCCGGGCGGCGGCGGGGGAGTCCAGCACCACGAGCAGCTGCTCGCCGTGGCCGGTGCCGTGGGCGCCGGGGGGCAGCACGGCGATGCCCTCCGCGTGGTCCTCCCCGCGCCCGTGCGGCAGCTCCAGCACGAGCGGCAGCTCGTCGGGGCGCACCACCTCGGCGCCGTCGGCGGCGCAGGCGCCCACCCAGCGGTGCACGCGCACCGGCCCGGACAGGCTCATCGACGGGCCCGCCAGGACGAGGACGTCCTCCCCGTGCGGGCAGAGGTCGCGCACGCCCAGGCCGTCCAGGTCGAGCAGGTGCAGGCGGTAGCGCTCGCCCTTGCCGGGACCGTCGCCGAAGCGGGTGAGCTCGAGCCGGTGCGGGTCCTTCGGGTGGGTCTCGGGCCGCACCTCCGCGACGACGGCCCAGCCGCGCAGCACGGGCCCGCGGAAGCCGACGTACACGCGGACCTCGCCGTCGTCGCGGTGGTGCACGGCGATGCCCTCGACGTCGACGCCGTTGTCCTTGCTGGGGATGCCCAGGAACGGCGCGAGCAGGTCGTCGTCCTCCAGTGCGTCCGTCAGGGAGTCGCCGTGGCCGCCGAGGACGGCGGCGGTCAGCTCCTCGCCGTCGACCTCGACGCGGCGGGCGGGCAGCCCGGTGGCGGGGTCCAGGGGCAGGCGGACCAGGACGTAGCGGTTCTCCTCCCGCACGACCTTGCCCAGGCGCTTGCGGGCCTTGGCGTCGGAGTCCTCGGGGCGGATCTTCTTGCGCTTGAGGCTGTGCGAGCCGACCGCCCACAACCAGGGGCCGGTGCGGCCGATGCCCTCCAGGTCGGCCTCCTCCTCGCCGCCGGCGGGCAGGTCCACGAGGTCGGCCAGGTTCACGCTGACCTGCCCGGCGTAGCCGGTGACCTCGCCGTCGTCCGAGCGCTGCGCGGTCAGGCGCTCCACGGTGGCGGTCTCGTCGCCGGCCAGCCACAGGTGCTCGCCGTCGGTGCGCACCGCGGAGAGGTTGGTGTGGGTCGAGCCGGCCCGGGAGTCGGCGGAGAAGCGCAGCGGCACCTGCCGCACGGGAGCGTCCACGACGACGACCCTAGTCAACGAGGGGGAGAGCGGACGACGGGACTCGAACCCGCGACCCTCACCTTGGCAAGGTGATGCGCTACCAACTGCGCTACGTCCGCACGCCTGACGGTCCGGCCGGAGCCGGTGCCGTGTGGCGTCGTAGACCTTAGCCCACTGCGAAGGGCGATCCCGCCGCGCCCGGCGGCCCGGGAACAAGGGGACCCTCCCGCTGGTTGAGCCGGGTGGACTCAAGTGATCTGACTCCCGGGTTGACAGATCCGCGGTGGTCGGCAGACTTGAGTGCAGCAAGCTCAATCGTCGAGAAGGGGATCCCCACCATGGCACGTGCGGTCGGCATCGACCTCGGTACCACCAACTCCGTCGTCTCCGTCCTGGAGGGCGGCGAGCCGACGGTCATCGCCAACGCCGAGGGTGGGCGCACGACCCCGTCCGTCGTGGCGTTCGCCAAGAACGGCGAGGTGCTGGTCGGCGAGATCGCCAAGCGCCAGGCCGTCACGAACGTCGACCGGACGATCCGCTCGGTCAAGCGCCACGTCGGCACCGACTGGTCCGTCGGCATCGACGACAAGAAGTACACCCCGCAGGAGATCAGCGCCCGCGTGCTGCAGAAGCTCAAGCGCGACGCCGAGTCCTACCTCGGTGAGGCCGTCACCGACGCCGTCATCACCGTCCCGGCGTACTTCTCCGACGCCCAGCGCCAGGCCACCAAGGAGGCCGGCGAGATCGCCGGCATGAACGTCCTGCGCATCATCAACGAGCCCACCGCGGCCGCGCTCGCCTACGGCCTGGACAAGGGCAAGGAGGACGAGCTCATCCTCGTCTTCGACCTCGGCGGCGGCACGTTCGACGTGTCCCTCCTGGAGGTCGGCAAGGACGACGACGGCTTCTCCACCATCCAGGTGCGCGCCACCTCCGGCGACAACCACCTCGGCGGCGACGACTGGGACCAGCGCATCGTCGACCACCTGCTGAAGAAGGTGCAGGGCAGCTACGGCATCGACCTGTCCAAGGACAAGATCGCGATGCAGCGCCTGCGCGAGTCCGCCGAGCAGGCCAAGAAGGAGCTGTCGACGGCGACCAGCACCGGCATCTCCCTGCAGTACCTGTCGATGACGGAGAACGGCCCCGTCCACCTGGACGAGCAGCTGACCCGCGCGCAGTTCGAGCAGATGACGCAGGACCTGCTGGACCGCACCAAGGCGCCGTTCCACTCCGTCATCAAGGACGCCGACGTCAAGCTCGCCGACATCGACCACGTCGTGCTCGTGGGTGGTTCCACCCGCATGCCCGCGGTGACGAACGTCGTCAAGGAGCTGACCGGCGGCCGCGAGCCCAACAAGGGCGTGAACCCGGACGAGGTCGTCGCCATCGGCGCCGCCCTGCAGGCCGGTGTCCTCAAGGGCGAGCGCAAGGACGTCCTGCTCATCGACGTCACCCCGCTGTCCCTGGGCATCGAGACCAAGGGCGGGATCATGACCAAGCTCATCGAGCGCAACACGGCCATCCCGACCAAGCGCTCGGAGGTGTTCACCACCGCCGACGACAACCAGCCCTCGGTGCTCATCCAGGTGTTCCAGGGTGAGCGCGAACTGGCCCGCGACAACAAGCCGCTGGGCACGTTCGAGCTGACCGGCATCGCGCCCGCCCCGCGCGGCGTGCCGCAGGTCGAGGTCACCTTCGACATCGACGCCAACGGCATCGTCCACGTCTCGGCGAAGGACCGCGGCACCGGCAAGGAGCAGTCGATGACCATCTCCGGCGGCAGCGCGCTGTCCAAGGACGACATCGAGCGCATGGTCAAGGACGCCGAGGCCCACGCGAACGAGGACAAGCAGCGCCGCGAGGAGGCCGAGGCCCGCAACCAGGCGGAGAGCCTCGTCTACCAGACGGAGAAGTTCATCGCCGACAACGCGGACAAGCTGCCCGCGGAGGGCCGCGAGGAGACCGAGAAGGCCGTCGCGGAGCTCAAGAGCGCGCTGAACGGCACGGACGCGGCCGAGATCAAGGCCAAGACCGACGCCGTGGCGCAGGCCAGCCAGAAGCTCGGCTCGGCCATGTACGCGCAGGCGCAGGGCGAGGGTTCCCCCGCCGGTGACGCCGGTGCGTCCGGCGGCCCGGACTTCACCAAGCCCGCCGACGAGGACGTCGTGGACGCCGAGGTCGTCGACGACGAGAAGGACAAGTGATGTCGGAGGAGTTCCCCGAGCCGACCGTCGTCCGCGACCGCCGCCGCATCGACCCCGAGACCGGGCAGCTGCGCGAGCCGGCGCCCGCCGCGGAGCAGCCCGCCGAGGCGGCCGAGCCCGCGGCGGCCCAGCCGGTCGTGGGCGGCCCGGACGACGGCGCCGCCGACGCGGAGCTCGAGGCCGCCCAGGCCCTCGCGGCCGAGCGGCTGGACGAGCTGCAGCGCCTGAACGCCGAGTACGTCAACTACCGCAAGCGGGTCGACCGCGACCGGGACGTGGCGAAGAACGCGGCCCTGTCCAGCGTCGCCGAGGCGCTGCTGCCCGTGCTGGACGACGTGCACCTGGCCCGCCAGCACGGCGACCTCACCGGCCCGTTCTCGGCGATCGCCGACAAGCTGGAGGCGACGCTGGGACGGTTCGGGCTGGAGCGCTACGGCGAGCCGGGCGAGCCGTTCGACCCGGCGGTGCACGAGGCGCTCATGCACAGCCACTCCGACGAGCACGAGGTGGCCACCTGCGTGCAGGTGCTGCAGCCCGGGTACCGGTTCGGCGAGCGCGTGCTGCGCCCGGCGCGCGTCGCGGTGGCCGACCCGCAGTGACGTCGCGGGTGCCCGGCCGGGTTCCGAGCAGTGTTCCGAGCAGCGAGGGGAGGGGACGTCGGTGAGCATGCAGGACTGGGCGGAGAAGGACTTCTACGCGGTCCTCGGCGTCTCCCACGACGCCGACGCCGCGGAGGTCAAGAAGGCCTACCGCAAGAAGGCGCGCACGCTGCACCCGGACGCCAACCCGGGTGACGCGGCCGCCGAGCAGCGGTTCAAGGAGGTCGGGGAGGCGTACGCCGTCCTGTCCGACCCCGAGCAGCGCCGGCAGTACGACGGCGTGCGCGCCATGGTCGGCGGCGGCGCCCGGTTCTCCGCCGGCGGGGCCGGCGCACCGGGCGCCGGGGCGGGTTTCGAGGACCTGCTCGGCGGGTTGTTCGGGCAGGGCGGCCGCCCGCCCGGCGGTGTGCGGTTCGGCACGCCCGGCGGCGCGGGGGCCGGGGGTTTCGAGGACCTGCTCGGCGGCCTGTTCGGCCAGGGCGGTCCCGGTGCCCCCGGCGGCGCCGGCAACCCCTTCGGGGGCCCGGGCTTCGGGGGCCCGCCGCCGGCGGCGCGCGGGCAGGACCTCGAGGCGTCGGCGCGGGTGGGTTTCCGCGCCGCGCTGGAGGGTGCGACGGTGGCGCTGCGGGTCCCCGACCCGCGCGGAGGGCCGGTGCGCACCGTGAACGCCCGGCTTCCGCAGGGCGTGCGCGACGGCCAGAAGGTGCGCCTGCGCGGCCAGGGGATGCCCGGGCCCGGCGGCACGGCCGGCGACCTGCTCGTCACCGTGCACGTCGAGCCGCACCCGGTGTTCACGCGCGAGGGCGACGACCTGCGCGTGACGCTGCCGGTCTCGTTCGACGAGGCGGTGCTCGGGGCGACGGTGGAGGTGCCCACCCTGGACGGCGCCACCGTCCGGGTGAAGGTCGCGCCCGGCACGCCGTCGGGCCGCACGCTGCGCCTGAAGGGGCGCGGCGTGAAGCGCTCACGCTCCTCCGACGAGCGCGGCGACCTGCTGGTCACCGTGGAGGTCGTGGTGCCGCAGCGCGTGGACGGCGCCGTGCGCGAGGCCGTGGAGGCGTTCGCGAAGGCGACCGCCGGTGAGGACCCGCGCGCGGGCCTGGCCGAGCGGGCGCGCAGCTAGCACGACCCGGTCCGGCGGGGAGGAGGTGGAGACGTGTTCGACCACGACGAGGACGCGGCGGTGTTCGTCATCTCGGTGGCGGCCGAGCTGGCGGGGATGCACCCGCAGACGCTGCGGCAGTACGACCGGCTGGGGCTCGTCTCCCCGAGCCGGGCGCGCGGGCGCGGGCGCCGCTACTCCGCTCGCGACATCGCCCAGCTGCGCGAGGTGCAGCGCCTGTCCCAGGAGGACGGCGTGAACCTCGCCGGCATCAAGCGCATCCTGGAGCTGGAGAACCAGGTGACCGCGATGGGCCGGCGCATCGAGCAGCTGGAGGCCGAGGTGGACCTGGTGCGGCAGCAGGCGCGGCGGATCTTCGCCGCGGGGATGGCCGGCGACATCGTCGCCACCCCCGTCGGCAAGCGGCCGCCCTCGCCGCAGCGCTCGACCGCGCTGGTGGTGTGGCGCCCGGAGCGCACCCCGCGCTGACGCGCCCGACCCACCCCGCGGCTCACCCCGTGACGAGGCCGCCGGCCGCGACCACCCGGTCGCGGCC
>NZ_JBKBCT010000181.1:0-559 GCF_050871525.1 Kineococcus auxinigenes
CTGGCTGCCCAACTCACGGTGTCCCAGGAGGAGGTGGCCAATCGGCAGCGTGCCATGGACGAAGCACAACTCCAGGTCACCCGCAGCTCTTCGACCGTCAGCACGCTACAGCAAGAGATCGACCGTCTCACGCGCGAACGCAACGCGCTAGCAGCAAGGGCAGAGAGCGGCCAACCGGCGGCTGTGAAAGAGACAGTCGAAGTGCACGTTCTGCCGCCAGGACTCCAGACCCTGGACGATGCGCTCCAAGAAGCCAACCGTCGCCTCGAAGCGGCCAATGAGGACGTTAAGCGCAAGCAGGACGAGCTTGATCGACTCAACCTGGAAATCGCACAACAGCAGGACGACATCAACTCGTCTGCTGACGCCAGAGCGAAGATGATCACGCTGGTTGCCGACATCGAATCCGTCGCACACAAATACCAGTCTGCGCAACTCACGGCCATCTTTGCCAACGCATCGGCCGAATGCCGTCCCATTCTCGAAGGCCTCGCTGGCGTCCTGACCAAATTCCTCGGTGAAGTGAACGCTGCGCTCGCGACCACCGAGACCACAAACC
>NZ_JBKBCT010000048.1:0-29521 GCF_050871525.1 Kineococcus auxinigenes
GCCACCCCGACGGGGTGGCGGCCCTCCCGCCGTGCGGTGGGCGGTCAGGGACGCGTGCCGGTCGTCCGGTCCGCAGCGTCGCTGTCCGTCTGCTGGGCCGCGTCCGGGGCGGTGGACGCGCGGGTGCGTCGCTTGCGGCCCTGCCCGGACATCCGACGCTGCACCAGCTTCGCCAGCTGCTCCAGCACCAGGTTGATGGCGATGTAGATCAGGCCGACGACGAAGTAGGACTGCAGGCGGTTGTCGAGGAAACCGCCGAGCTGGTCGGCGACCCGGCCGAGGTCGTCGATCTGGCTGAGCACGATGCTCGCCAGCGCCGTGTCCTTGAGGATGACGATGAGCTGGCTGATGATCGCCGGCAGCATCACCCGCACCGCCTGCGGCAGCTGGATCGTCCGCATGACCTGGCCGCGGGTCAGCCCGACCGCCAGGCCGGCCTCCACCTGCCCCTTGGGCAGCGACAGGATCCCCGCCCGGGTGATCTCCGAGATGATCACGGAGTTGTACAGGGTCAGGGCGATGACGAGCGTGGTCACGGAGCCCTGGTAGACGTCCAGGGTCCGCATGAGGATGTCGACGTACAGGATCGACACGATCACCGGCAGGCCGCGCAGCAGCTCGATGACCCCGATGAGCGGGATGCGGGCCACCCGCCCCAGGCTCAGACGGGCCGCGGCCAGGGCGATGCCGATGGTCAGCGACAGCAGCACGGCGAAGAACGCCGCACGCAGCGTCACCAGCAGACCCTCGCCGATGCGCTCCCACACCGCGCTGAACTGCTCGTCGGAGGGGTTGATCAGCGGGCTCCACAGCTCGGCGTCGAGCTGCCCGCGCTCGGCCAACCGCAGGACGACCAGCGCCAGCACCGCCAGCAGCAGGACGGCCGCCACGACGCTGGCGATGAGGGTCCGGCGCCTGGCCCTCGGGCCGGGCGCGTCGAAGAGGACGGCGGTGGGCGCGCTCACCGGGCCACCGCCGAGCGCCGCTCGAAGAGCGCCAGCAGCGCGCTCGCCGTGAGGGTCATGATGAGGAAGCCGATCGCCATGCCGGTGATGACGGGCAGCGCCGGGTACCCCTGAGCGCTGGTGAGGCGGTTGTAGACGCTGAACAGCTCGCCGCCGACGCCGAGCGCGCCGACCACGGCGGAATTCTTGATCATGGCGATGAGGACGTTGCCCACCGGAGGCACCACGGCCCGCAGCGCCTGGGGCAGCACGATGAGCCCGAGCGTCTGGGAGAACGTCAGCCCGATGGAGCGCGCGGCCTCCGCCTGGCCGGTCGGTACCGTCGCCACCCCGGAGCGCACGGCCTCGCAGACGAACGCCGAGGTGTAGAGGACGAGGCCCGTCACGCCGAACGCGTAGTAGGAGGCGTTGACGCCCACCGCCGGGATGCCGAACGCCATGGTGAACAGCACGATCGCCAGCGGCGTGTTGCGCAGCCACGTCACGTAGAAGGTGCCGAAGGCCCGCAGCACCGGCACGGGGGAGATGCGGCAGACGGCGAGCACCGTGCCCCAGACGAGGCTGCCCAGCAGCCCCCAGGCGGCGATGCCCAGTGAGCGCAGGAACCCGCTGGCGAACAGGCCGAGGTTCTCGAGGACCGGGTCCACGGGTGAGGGCCTCCGGGGTGGGGTGGGGCACGGAGGGGGACGGCGGCCACGTCGTCGGGGCCCTCGTCCCCCTCCGTGCGATCAGGGGGCGTCTACCGGTGCGGTCAGACGCAGGGGTCGAGCTCCGGCAGCTCGGGCACCTCGGTGCCCTCGTACTGGCCGGCCGTCGCCGTCCACGCCTCCTCGTAGGCGCCGCTCTCGGCCATCTCGGTCAGCGACTCGTTGATGAACTCGCAGAAGGCGGTGTTCCCCTTCTCGATGCCGATGCCGTACGGCTCCTCGGTGAACTGCTCGCCGACGAGCTTGAACTCGCCCTCGTTCTCGGCGACGTAGCCGGTGAGGATGACGTTGTCGGTCGTCAGCGCCTGGACCTGGCCGTTCTGCATCGCGGAGACGCAGTCGTCGTAGACCTCGAAGGTCACCAGCTGGTCGGGGCTGGCGAGGTACTGGCGGATGTTCTCCGCCGGGGTGGAGCCGGTCACGGAGCAGATCTTGACGTCCGGGTTGGCCGCGAGGTCCTCGGGCCCGGTGATCGTGGTGTTGTCGGCGTTCACCATGATCTGCTGACCGGCCACGTAGTACGGGCCGGCGAAGGTGATCCGCTCCTTGCGCTTGTCGTTGATGGTGTAGGTGGCCACGACCATGTCGACGTCGCCGTTGGCGATGAGGTCCTCGCGGCGGGCGCTGGGGGCCTCCACCCACTCGATGTCCTCGGGCGCGACGCCCATCTGCGCGGCGACGTACTCGGCGACCGAGACGTCGAAGCCGGCGGGGGTGCCCTCCAGGTCGGCCAGGCCGAAACCGGGCTGGTCGAACTTCGTGCCGATGGTGACGGTGCCGGCCTCCTGGATCTCGGCCATCGTCGTGCCGGCCTCGAAGGTGGCGCTGGTATCGACCTCCGGCTGCGCGGCCTCGCCCCCGGTGCCGGTGGAGGCGTCGTCGCCGCCGCAGGCGGTCAACGTCAGCAGGGCGGTCACCGTGGCGGCGAGCGCTGCGCTGCGGGTCTTCCTCATGGGGTCCTCCTGGGTGGGGTCGGTGGTGCGGTCGCCGCTGCGGAGCCGGTCGCGGCCGGCCCGGACGTCAGTGGGTGAGGATCTTGGACAGGAAGTCCTTGGCGCGCTCGTGCTTCGGCGCGGTGAAGAAGGTCTCGGGCTCGGCGTCCTCGACGATCTGCCCGTCGGCCATGAAGACGACGCGGTCGGCGGCGCGGCGGGCGAAGCCCATCTCGTGCGTGACGACGATCATGGTCATGCCGGACTTCGCCAGCCCGGTCATCACGTCGAGGACCTCGTTGATCATCTCCGGGTCCAGGGCGGAGGTCGGCTCGTCGAAGAGCATGACCTTGGGGTCCATCGCCAGCGCGCGGGCGATGGCCACGCGCTGCTGCTGGCCGCCCGAGAGCTGCGCGGGGTACTTGTCGGCCTGGTTGGCCACGCCGACCCGCTCGAGCAGCTCGTCGGCGCGCCTGCGGGCCTGCTCGGCGCTCACCCCGCGGGCCTTCACCGGCCCCAGGGTGACGTTCTCGCGCACGGTCTTGTGGGCGAAGAGGTTGAAGGACTGGAAGACCATGCCGACGTCGGCGCGCAGCTTCGCGAGCGCCTTGCCCTCGGCGGGCAGCTCCTCGCCGGCGATGGTGATGCGGCCGGAGTCGATGGTCTCCAGCCGGTTGATCGTGCGGCACAGCGTCGACTTGCCCGAGCCGGAGGGCCCGATGACGACGACGACCTCGCCCTCGGCCACCGTCAGGTCCACGTCCCGCAGCACGTGCAGGGCGCCGAAGTGCTTCTCGACGTGCTCCAGGCGGACCAGGGGCCGGCGCCCCGAGGAGGCCGAGGAGGCCCCGGACGGGGTGGTGGCCGCGGAGGGGTCACTCATGCGGCCAGAACGTACAGGCACCGTGCACGGTGCCCACCGGACGTCCACGGATGCGGGCAGATCGTGACCCGAGCGTGATCTCCGGGCGTTGACCTACCCTGGAGCACGATGAGCACGCCCACCGTCCCCCGCCCGACCGGCCCGCTCGACGCGCCGGCCGAGGCAGCCGCGCCCGAGCAGGCGCCGCGCACCTACCAGGTGCGCACCTTCGGCTGCCAGATGAACGTCCACGACTCCGAGCGCCTGTCCGGCCTGCTGGAGGGCGCCGGGTACGTCCGCTTCGACGAGGCCGGCGGCGAGAGCCCCGCCGAGCCGGACGTCGTGGTCTTCAACACCTGCGCGGTGCGCGAGAACGCCGACAACAAGCTCTACGGCAACCTCGGCCACCTGGCGCCGGTGAAGGAGCGTCGCCCGGGCATGCAGATCGCCGTGGGCGGCTGCCTGGCGCAGAAGGACCGCGGCGAGATCGTCCGCAAGGCGCCGTGGGTGGACGTCGTCTTCGGCACCCACAACGTCGGTTCGCTGCCGGCGCTGCTGGAGCGCGCCCGCCACAACGCGAAGGCCCAGGTGGAGATCCTGGAGTCGCTGGAGGTCTTCCCCTCCACGCTGCCCACCCGCCGCGAGTCGCCCTACGCGGCGTGGGTGTCCGTCTCGGTGGGCTGCAACAACACCTGCACCTTCTGCATCGTGCCGTCGCTGCGCGGCAAGGAGAAGGACCGCCGCCCCGGCGACGTCCTCGCCGAGGTCGAGGCGCTGGTCTCCGAGGGCGTGCTCGAGGTGACGCTGCTGGGGCAGAACGTCAACACCTACGGCGTGGAGTTCGGCGACAAGCTCGCCTTCGGCAAGCTGCTGCGCGCCACCGGCGGCATCGCCGGCCTGGAGCGGGTGCGCTTCACCAGCCCGCACCCCTCCAGCTTCACCAGCGACGTCATCGACGCCATGGCCGAGACGCCCAACGTCATGCCGAGCCTGCACATGCCGCTGCAGTCCGGCTCGGACCGGGTGCTGAAGGCCATGCGCCGCTCCTACCGGCGCACCCGCTTCCTGAACATCCTGGAGGAGGTGCGCGGGCGCATCCCCGACGCGGCGATCACCACCGACATCATCGTCGGCTTCCCCGGGGAGACCGAGGAGGACTTCCAGCAGACGCTGGAGGTCGTCGCCGAAGCCCGCTTCGCCAGCGCGTTCACCTTCCAGTACTCCCCGCGCCCGGGCACGCCGGCCGCCACGATGGGGGAGCAGGTGCCCAAGGCCGTGGTGCAGGAGCGCTACGAGCGGCTGACCGCCCTGCAGGACGAGATCGCCTACGCGGAGAACCGCGCCCAGGTGGGCCGCACGTACGAGGTGCTGGTCGCCGAGGGCGAGGGCCGCAAGGACGCCGCCACGCAGCGCTTGTCCGGGCGCGCGCCGGACAACCGGCTCGTGCACTTCTCGCTGCCCGAGGGGGCGGCGGCGCCCCGCCCGGGGGACGTCGCCACGGTCACGATCAGCCGCGGAGCCCCGCACTACCTCGAGGCCGACGCCACCGAGGCCTTCGCGGTGCGGCGCACCCGCGCCGGGGACGCCTGGGAGGCCCGCCAGGCGCGCCCCGAGCCGGAGACCGCGGGCCCGCGGCCGGTCGGCCTGGGGCTGCCCACGATCCGCCGCCGCTGAGCTCGCGACCGCCGACGCGCGAGTGCCCCGCACCGGCAGGTGCGGGGCACTCGCGCGTGCAGCGTCCTCACAGCGGAGGGGGAGCGGCCGGTCCCGGCTCGGGGTCCGGGCCCGGCGTGGGGCCGGGGTCCGGCAGCGGCGGCTGCCCGGGCGTCCCGGGCTGCGGCACCGGGCTCGGCGGCTGCGGTGTCGTCGGTGGGGTGGGGATCGTCATCTCGTCCTCCTGAGGTGTCGGACGTGCTCGTTCCCGTGCGGGTCGTGCTCCTGCTGCGGTCCCCGTCAGCGGGCGGGGCCGGACATGGGGGTGCCGTCGGTGCGGGTTCCCCCGCGCATCGGGGTGCCCCAGCCCTCGAACCCGGGGTGCACGCCCGCGGCGCGCTGCCAGCCGCTCTGCGCCACCTTCGTGGCTCGCTCCAGCGGTCCCGCGTAGCGGCCCTCCGTGCGCTCGTTGACGAACGTGGTGGCCTTGCGGATCACCGTGTCGGCCTGCCCGGAGTGCTGCCCGGCGAACTGCCCGGCCCGGGTGCGCGCCTGCTCGGCGGCCACCCGCGCCTGCTCCACGGCCTCGTCCAGCTTCAGCCCCAGGAACTTCATGGTGCCCACGGCTCCTCCTCACGTCCTCGGCGTCCCGCCGCGCCGGCGGCGCCGGCCGGTGCGTCCCTGCACGTCCAACTCTCTGCCACCATCGGCGCGTGGGCCAGTCGAGATCACCGCAGACCACGACTCCGCCGGCCCCTCCCGTCGTGGCCGTCGTCGGCCCCACCGCCTCGGGCAAGTCGGACGTCGCGGTGGCGCTGGCGCACCTGCTGCCCGGCGGCGCGGAGGTCGTCAACGCCGACGCCATGCAGCTGTACCGGGGCATGGACGTGGGCACCGCCAAGCTGACCGCCGCGGAGATGCGGGGGGTGCCGCACCACCTCCTGGACGTCCTGGACGTCACGCAGGCCGCCGACGTGGCCACCTACCAGCAGCAGGCGCGCGAGGCCTTCGACGCGATCACCGCCCGCGGCCGCACGCCCCTGCTCGTGGGCGGCTCGGGCCTGTACGTGCGCGCCGCCCTGGACGAGATGCGCTTCCCCGGCACCGACGCGGCCGTGCGCGCCCGGTGGGAGGCACGCCTGGCCGAGGCCGGTCCGCAGCGCCTGCACGCCGAGCTCGCCGCGCGCGACCCCGACGCGGCCGCACGCATCCTCCCCTCCAACGGCCGGCGCATCGTGCGCGCCCTGGAGGTCGGGGAGATCACCGGGGCGCCGTTCGCCGCGTCGCTGCCGGAGCAGCGCTACGTCCGCCCCGCCGTGCAGGTCGGGCTCGCGGTGCCGCGCGAGCAGCTGGACGCGCGCATCGACGCCCGCGTGCACCGCATGCGGGACGCAGGTCTCGTCGAGGAGGTGCGCCGCCTCCAGGCCGCCGGGCTGCGCGAGGGCCTGACCGCGTCCCGCGCCCTCGGCTACGCGCAGGTCCTCGACGCGCTCGACGGCACCACCACCGAGGCGGAGGCCGCCGAGCTGACCGCCCGGCTGACGCGCCGCTTCGCCCGCAAGCAGGAGTCCTGGTTCCGGCGCGACGAGCGGGTGCGCTGGATCGCCGCCCCCGACGGCTGCGACCCCGAGCAGCTGGCCCGGCAGGTGCTGGCGCTGCTGCCCGTAGAGTCGCCCGCGTGACCGAGACCACCCCCGCCGCAGGGCTGCCCTTCGTCAAGGGCCACGGCACCGAGAACGACTTCGTCCTCGTCGCCGACCCCGACGGCACCTGGGACCCGTCGCCGGGGCTGGTGGCGCGCCTGTGCGACCGCCGCGCCGGCATCGGCGGGGACGGGCTGATCCGCGCCGTGCGCAGCGAGGCGCTGCCCGAGGGCGCGGCCCTGTCCGCCGAGGCGGAGTGGTTCATGGACTACCGCAACGCCGACGGCTCGATCGCCGAGATGTGCGGCAACGGGGTGCGGGTGTTCGCCGAGTTCCTGCTGCGCGAGGGCTTCCTGCCCGCGGAGGCCGGCGACGGCCGCTGGTTCGCCGTGGGCACCCGAGCCGGGCTGAAGCGGCTGCGCCGCGAGGGCGACGGGCGCTGGACGGCCGACATGGGCCCCTGGCGCCTGGCCGGTGGGCAGCGCGCCCTGGCCGACGGCTCGGACGCCCTGGTCGTCGTCGACGGCCTGGGCGGGGTGCCGCGCCCGGCCCTGTCGCTGGACCTGGGCAACCCGCACACCGTCGTCGCGCTCGCCGAGCCCGCCGAGCTGGACGCCGCGGACCTGCTGCGCGCCCCGCACGTGGAACCGCTGCCCCCGCGCGGGACGAACGTCGAGCTGGTCGTGCCGCTGCTGGCGGTGGACGTCACCGGCGACCACGTCGCCGACATCGGCGAGGTGCGCATGCGCGTGCACGAGCGCGGCGTCGGTGAGACGCGCTCCTGCGGCACCGGCGCGTGCGCCGCGGCGCTGGCCACCCGCGCCTGGGCGGGGGAGGGCTCGCCCGACGTGTGGCGGGTGGAGGTGCCCGGCGGGGAGGTCGTCGTCACGGTCGCGCAGGGCTCCAGCCTGGTCGAGGGCACCGTGTGGCTGACCGGGCCGGCCGTGCTCGTCGCCGCCGGCACGTTCGACCCGCACCTGCTGGACGTCCCCGCCCCCGTGTGAGGCCACCCGCCCGCCGCGGCGGGCGGGTCCCCGCTGCGCTCAGCCGCGCCGGACGGTGAGGACCCGGAACCCCTTCGACGTCGCCGTGCGGGTCGTCGCCGCACCGGGCAGCACCTCCGGCAGCCGCTCGTCCAGCCACCGGTGCAGGGAGTCGGCGCCGAGGTTCTTCTGCACCACCAGGTGCGCCTGGCCCCCGGGCGCCAGGCGCGGCAGCCAGCGCAGCAGCAGCTCGTGCAGCGCCTCCTTGCCCACCCGGATCGGCGGGTTGGACCACACCCGCTCGAACACCACGTCGGCCGGCACCTCGTCGGGCAGGCACGCGCGCACCGGCACCCCCAGGCGCTCGGCGTTGCGTCGCACCAGGTCCAGGGCGCGCTCGTTGACGTCCACGGCCCACACCCGCCGCCGCGGCTGGCGCAGCGCCAGCGTCAGCGCCACCGGCCCCCACCCGCAGCCCAGGTCGAGCACGTCGCCGCCGGCCCCCGGCTCGTCGGGCACCAGGGGCAGCAGCACCGAGGTGCCCGGGTCCACGCGCTCGGCGCTGAAGACGCCGCGCGCCGTCTGCACCGTCACCGCGCGCCCGGCCAGCTCCACCTCGAGCTCGCGCCGCTCGTCGGGGGTGGCGGGGCGGGCCGTGAAGTAGTGCTGGTCGTCCGCCGGGGTGCTCGCCACGCTGGAGAGGGTAGGGCTCGGCACCGGCCCCGCCCGACACGCCCGCGCGGAATCCTGTGGACCCCCGGGCGGTTGAGAAGGATGCTGGTCCCCTCAGCCCGTGAGGGTCAGCACGACCTGGGAGGTCCATGAACCACCGCTCTTCGCCGGTCCAGCCGTCCGCGACGCAGCCGTCGACGGACAGCGCGCACGACGACCAGCACGCACCCGTGCCGGTCGCCGCCCGCGAGCAGGACCGCGACGCCGAGTTCGACCGCGCACTGGCCCGGATCCTCGCCGGCCACGACGACGCGGCACCCACCACCACCACCGGCGGCACCACCGGCGACGAGGCGGCAGACGGCTCGGGCGAGCGCGACTACGACGGCGACCAGCTCGACCTGGCCGACCGCCGCGCGCTGCGCCGCGCCGCCGGCCTGTCCACCGAGCTCGCCGACGTCACCGAGGTCGAGTACCGGCAGCTGCGCCTGGAGCGCGTGGTCCTGGCCGGGATCTGGTCCAGCGCCGACTCCAGCAGGGCCGAGGCCGAGGTCTCCCTGCAGGAGCTGTCCGCGCTGGCCGCCACCGCCGGCTCGGACGTCCTCGCCGGCGTCCTGCAGCGCCGCTCCACCCCCGACCCGGCCAGCTACCTGGGGGCCGGCAAGGCCGCCGCGCTGGCCGAGCTGGTGGCCGCGGAGGGGGCGGACACCGTCGTCTGCGACGGGGAGCTGTCCGCGTCCCAGCGCCGCGGGCTGGAGGACATCGTCAAGGTCAAGGTCGTGGACCGCACGGCCGTGATCCTGGACATCTTCGCCCAGCACGCCAAGAGCCGGGAGGGCAAGGCGCAGGTCGAGCTCGCCCAGCTGGACTACCTGCTGCCGCGCCTGCGCGGCTGGGGCGAGTCGATGTCCCGGCAGGCCGGTGGCCGCGTCGCCGGCGGTGCCGGGATCGGCTCGCGCGGTCCGGGTGAGACGAAGATCGAGCTGGACCGCCGCCGGATCCGCTCCCGCATGGCCAAGCTGCGCCGGGAGATCCGCGGCATGGGCACCTCCCGCGACGCCAAGCGCTCCCTGCGCGTGGCGCGCGCGGTGCCCTCGGTGTCCATCGCCGGGTACACCAACGCCGGCAAGTCCTCGCTGCTCAACCGCCTCACCGGGGCGGGCGTGCTGGTGGAGGACGCGCTGTTCGCGACCCTGGACCCCACGGTCCGGCGCGCGCAGACGCCGGAGGGGCGCCCGTACACGCTGGCCGACACCGTCGGCTTCGTGCGTCAGCTGCCGCACCAGCTGGTGGAGGCGTTCCGCTCCACGCTGGAGGAGGTCGCCGAGGCCGACCTCGTCCTGCACGTCGTGGACGGCTCGCACCCCGACCCCGAGGGGCAGCTGGCGGCGGTGCGCTCGGTCCTGGCCGAGGTCGGCGCCCAGCGGGTGACCGAGCTGGTGGCGATCAACAAGGCCGACGTCGCCGACCCGGAGGTCGTGCAGCGTCTGCTGGCCCGCGAGCGCGGTGCCGTCGTCGTCTCGGCGCGCACCGGCGAGGGGATCGAGCAGCTGCGCGAGCGGATCGCCGAGCTGCTGCCGGTGCCGGACGTGGAGGTCGAGGTGTGCGTGCCGTACGAGCGCGGTGAGCTCGTGCACCGCGTGCACACCACCGGTCAGGTCCTCGCCGAGGAGCACACCCCCGCCGGCACGCGCCTGCTGGCCCGGGTCCGCCCGCGGCTGGCGGCCGAGCTGGCGCCGTTCCGGCTCAGCGGCGCGCACGCCTGAGCAGCGGTGTCCACAGCACCCCTCGTCCGGCGGGTCCGGGCGGGGGGTGTGGACGTCGTCCGGGAGGGGTGCGCGCGTCGGCGAGGATGGTCCGGTGAGCGCGCCCAGCCCCGAGCAGGTCCACGAGGAGGCCGACGGCCGTGACGCCGTCGGCCTCCTCGACGTCGTGGTGGAGGCGCTCGGCGGCCAGCCGCGCGAGGGGCAGGCGCGCATGGCGCGGGCCGTCGCCGACGCCGTCCGCGACGAGCGCCACCTGCTGGTGCAGGCCGGCACCGGCACCGGCAAGTCCATGGCGTACCTGGTGCCCGCCGTGGCGCACGCGGTGCGGGAGGGCTCGCGCGTCGTGGTCACCACCGCCACCCTCGCGCTGCAGGCCCAGGTCGTCGAGCGGGACCTGCCGCGCCTGGCCCGCGCCCTGACCGGCGAGCTGGGCCGCGAGCCCACGTGGGAGCTGCTCAAGGGCCGCGCGAACTACGTGTGCCGCAACAAGCTCGACGGCGGCTTCCCCGTGGAGGAGGCCGCGCTCTTCGACGTGCCCGCGCCGGTCGCCGGCACGGGCGGCGCCGGCGACGCCGGCCGGCTGGGCCGGGAGGTGGTCCGGCTGCGCGAGTGGGCGGCGAGCACCACCACGGGGGACCGCGACGAGCTGGACCCCGGCGTCAGCGAGCGCGCCTGGCGGCAGGTGGCCGTCTCCGCCCGCGAGTGCCTGGGCGCGCAACGCTGCCCGGTGGCCGCCGAGTGCTTCTCCGAGCGGGTGCGCGCCCGCGCCCGCGAGGTCGACGTCGTGGTCACCAACCACGCCATGACCGCCATCGACGCGCTGGAGGGTTCCGGGCAGCTGCTGCCCGAGCACGACGTCCTCGTCGCCGACGAGGCCCACGAGCTGGCCGACCGCGTCACCGCGGTCGCCACCGCCGAGCTGTCCGCCGCCGTCCTGGGGGCGGCGGCCCGGCGCCTGCGCCGCTCGGCCGGCATCGTCAGCGAGGCGCTGGAGGACGCCGCCGCGGCCCTGGAGGCCGCCCTGGAGGACGCCCCGCCCGGCAGGCTGGAGGACTGGCCCGCGCCGCTGGCCGCGGCCGTGACCGCCGCGCGCGACGCGGCCCGCACAGCCCTGAGCGACCTGAAGACCGCCGCCGAGGGCGCCGGCAAGGAGGAGGACGCCGAGGCCCGCGGCGCGCGCCACCTCGCCCGCGCCGCTGTCCAGGAGGTCTTCACCGTCGCCGAGCGCCTCGCGGAGGACTCCGAGCACGACGTCGCCTGGGTCACCGCCGGCGCCCCGGGGGGCTCTCGCGCGCCGTCGCTGCACGTGGCGCCGCTGTCCGTGGCCGGGCTGCTGCGCGAGCGGGTCTTCACCGACCGCACCGTGGTGGCCACCTCCGCCACGCTGACCCTCGGCGGCTCCTTCGAGCCGGTGGCCGGGGCGTTCGGCCTGCGCGCCGGTCGCCGCGACGTGGTGCCGTGGACGGGGCTGGACGTCGGCAGCCCCTTCGACTACGCCCGCCAGGGCATCCTCTACGTCGCCCGCCACCTGCCGCCGCCCGGGCGCTCCGGCGTGGCCGACGCCGTCCTCGACGAGCTGGCCGCGCTCGTGGACGCCGCGGGTGGGCGCACCCTCGGGCTGTTCTCCTCGCGGCGCGCCGCCGAGGAGGCCGCCGCCGGCGTGCGCGAGCGCACCGGCCGCACCGTGCTGTGCCAGGGTGAGGACCGCCTGCCCCGCCTGGTGCGCCGCTTCTCCGACGAGCCGGCCACCTCGCTGTTCGGCACGCTGTCGCTGTGGCAGGGCGTGGACGTGCCCGGGCCGGGTTGCCAGCTGGTGGTCATCGACCGCATCCCCTTCCCGCGACCGGACGACCCGCTGATGTCCGCGCGCGCCCGGGCGGTGGACAGCGCCGGCGGCAACGGCTTCCTGACGGTCTCCGCCGCCCACGCCGCGGTGCGCCTGGCCCAGGGGGCGGGCCGGCTCGTGCGCGCCTCGGGCGACCGCGGCGTGGTGGCCGTGCTCGACCCGCGCCTGGCCACGGCCCGCTACGGCGGCTTCCTGCGCGAGAGCCTGCCGGCCTTCTGGCCCACGGCCTCGCCCGAGGTCGCCCGCGAGGCGCTGCGCCGCCTGGACGCCGCCGCGGCTGCGCCGGGCGGGTGAAGACCGTGTGCGGGACGCACCAGGGGCTGACCCGCGGGCCCGCACCTGGCATCCTCGCCCCGTGGCCACCGTCGGCTTCCTGCACACCGCGCACGCCCACGTGCGCACCTTCCGCGACCTCCTGAACCAGCGCGACGAGACCGTCGCCGACCGGCACCTGGTGGACACCGGCCTGCTGGCGGCCGCGCGCGAGCACGGGGCCCCGAGCGTGCGCGGCGCCCTGGCCGACCGGTTGCGCCGGCTGGTCGCCGAGGGCGCCGACGTCGTCGTGAGCACGTGCTCGGAGACGGGACCGGAGGCCGAGCGCGTCGGTGAGCGGGCGGGTGTGCGGGTGCTGCGCGTGGACCGGCCCATGGCGGAGGCGGCGGTGCTCGCCGGGCGGCGCATCGCCCTGGTCAGCTCCCTGGACGAGGCGGCCGCCACGCTGCGGCCGCTGCTGCACGAGTCGGCGGCCGCGGCGGGCCGCGAGGTGCGGTTCGTCGAGGTGCGCTGCCCGGACACCTGGTCCGCCTTCGAGTCCGGTGACGTGCTGACGTACTCCGCGAGCGTCGCGGACGCCGTGCGCTGCGCGGTGCGCGCGCTGGAACCGCCGGTGGAGGTCGTCGTGATGGCTCAGGCCAGCATGGTGGGAGCGGCGCTGCTGCTGCGCGACCTGGACGTGCCGGTGCTCACCTCCCCGCGGCTGGCGGTGGAGGCGGCGGTGGAGGCGGTCGTGCCGGTCGGCCGCTAGCGCGGGTGAACGCCGGCCGACACGCGCCGCGGCACCGGTCTCAGAGGCTGCGCAGCACCGCGGTCACGCGCCCCAGCACCACGGCCTCGTCGCCGTCGATCGGGTCGTAGAGGTCGTTGCGCGGCAGCAGCTTCACGTGCCCGTCCCGGCGCTGCAGCACCTTGACGGTGGCCTCCCCGTCGATCATCGCGGCCACGACGTCGCCGTTCTCCGCGGTGGGCTGCTGGCGCACCACCACCCAGTCGCCGTCGCAGATCGCCGCGTCCACCATCGAGTCGCCGACCACGCGCAGCACGAAGTGCTCACCGGCGCCCAGCAGCTGAGCCGGCAGGGGGAAGACCTCTTCCACGAGCTGCTCGGCGAGGATGGGGCCGCCGGCGGCGATGCGGCCCACCAGGGGCACGTAGGCCACGGCGGGGCGCTCGTCGGCGGCGGTGGCGTCATCACCGGTGAGGACGCCGTGGGCGGGGCCGGGGGCCACCACCTCCAGGGTGCGCGGGCGCCTCGGGTCCTTGCGCAGGTACCCCAGGCGCTCGAGGGTCTTGACCTGGTGGGCGACGCTGCTGGGGCTGGTCAGGCCGACCGCCTGGCCGATCTCCCGCATGCTCGGCGGGTAGCCGCGGCGCTCGACCGCCTCGCGGATCGTCTCCAGGACCCTGCGCTGGCGGGCGGTCAGCCCCGCGCGGTCCAGCGGCCCGTCGGGCAGCGGGTGCACCGACGCCCCGGCCCGGCCGCGGTCGTCCCCGTCCAGCACGTCCGTCACGTCGACTCCCCGTCGTCCCCGGCCGCCGCGGGCGCGCGGCTGCGATCACGCTACCCGTGCGCGGCCGGGAGCTCAAACAGGTGTTCGAACGTGTCGGAGGCGGGTGGCACGGTGCTCCCGCACCCCGAGCGCGCCGGGCACCGGCCCGCGGCGGGGCTTGCGCGCCACCGGCACAGCGGTGGTACAACATCGACGCCGGTTCGAACACCCGTTCGAGGCGGCTCCCGAGCCGGAGGTCCTCACCCGTGAGCAGCACCGCCCTCGCCCCGGTCCCCGCCGCCCGCCGGTCGTCCGCGCCGCGCCCGGCTCCCGCCGCCCGCTGCGCCCGCGCGGTGCGGCGCACCCGTCCCACCCGCCCCGCCGCGCGGCGCGGTCCGGGGCGTCGCCCGCTGCGGCTGACCCGCCGCGGGCGGCTGAGCGCGACCTGCACGGCGGCCGGTGTGCTCGCGGGCGTGGTGCTGGCGGTGTCCGCAGCGGTGGGCGAGCCCGCCGCGGCCGGCGGCGCTCCGGGCGCCGCGCCGCACGTCGTCACGGTGCTGCCGGGGCAGACCCTGTCGCAGATCGCCGCCGAGCTGGCGCCGGGTGAGGACTGGCGGGAGGTCGCCGTCACCATCGCGGAGGTCAACGGCCTCGCCTCGCAGGCCCTCCAGGCCGGCCAGCGCCTGACCCTCCCCGAGCTGGACTGACCACGACCGGACCCCGGCCGGCCGGCGGTCGCGCCCCCGCCGGCGTCCACAGACGTCCCGCGCGGCTTGCCGCCGCCGTCACCGGCGACGTACCGTCGCCCCACGATCAGGACCCCGGGCCGCCCCCGGGTACCGCCGCGGCCACCGGGGCCGGGCGCTGCGCGGGCGGCCGGGACGCCGCGTGGGAGGAACCAGGGGTGCACTGCCCGTTCTGCCGGCACGCCGACTCGCGCGTGGTCGATTCGCGGACGACGGAGGACGGCAGCAGCATCCGCCGCCGTCGCCAGTGCCCGAACTGCTCCAAGCGCTTCACGACGCTGGAGACCGCGAGCCTGTCGGTGGTCAAGCGCTCCGGCGCCACCGAGCCGTTCAGCCGCGCCAAGATCTCCACCGGTGTCCGCAAGGCGTGCCAGGGGCGCCCGGTCAGCGAGGACGACATCGCGCTGCTGGCGCACCGCGTGGAGGAGGCCGTGCGCGCCCAGGGCGCCGCCGAGATCGACGCCCACCAGGTGGGCCTGGCCACCCTGCCGTTCCTGCGCGAGCTGGACGAGGTGGCCTACCTGCGCTTCGCGTCCGTCTACCAGGCGTTCGACTCCCTCGCCGACTTCGAGGCGGCCATCGAGCAGCTGCGCGCCGAGCGCAGCGCCGCCCTGCAGCGCTCGGCGGGCGAGCCGGCCACGGCGGCCGCCCGGGGCTGAGCGCCCCGCCACCCGCCACCCGCCCCCCGCCGCCCGTGCCCCGTCGGCACCGCCCGCCCGCGCGGGCGAGAATGGGCCCATGCTGGATCCCGGGTCGCTGTACACCCTCGAAGGCACGCCACCGGTGCTGGTCGAGCCGCACCTCGTCGTGGCGCTGTCGGGCTTCGTCGACGCCGGCAGCGGCGTGCGGCTGGCCGTGGAGCACCTGCGCGAGGTGTGCGAGCACGAGCCGGTCGCCACCTTCGACGTGGACCAGCTGCACGACTACCGCGCCCGCCGGCCGGTGATGACCTTCGCCGGGGACCGGTGGGAGGAGTACGAGGCGCCGGTGCTGCAGCTGGAGCTGCTGCGCGACGCCGAGGGGTCGGCCCTGCTGCTGCTGACCGGGCCGGAGCCGGACGTGCAGTGGGAGCGCTTCACCCGCGCCGTCTGGCAGCTCGCGGACCGGCTGGGCGTGCACCGCACGATCGTGCTCAGCGCCGCTCCCACCGCCGTGCCGCACACCCGCCCCAGCGGGGTGACCGCCAGCGCCAGCCGCCCCGAGCTGCTGGAGGGGTACCGCACCTGGGACGTGCAGGCGCGGGTGCCCGGTCACGCGTCCGCCCTGCTGCACCTGCGCGGGGCGCAGGCGGGCCGGGACGTGCTCTCCGTCCTGGCGCACGTGCCGCACTACCTGGCGGCCAACGACTACCCGGACGCGGCTGCGGTGCTGGTGCGCACGCTGGCCGGTGAGACGGGCCTGGCGCTGCCGGTGGACACCCTGCTGGAGGCGGCCTCGGCCACCCGCGTGGAGGTCGACGCGCAGGTCGAGCAGTCCCCGGAGGCCGCGGCGGTGGTGCTGGCCCTGGAGGAGCAGTACGACGCCCGCGGCGACGAGGACCGGGGCGCGGGTGCGGCGAACGCCTACCTGCCCTCCGCGGAGGAGCTGGGGGCGCAGTTCGAGCGCTTCCTGGCGGGGCAGGAGGACGACCCCGGCGCGGAGTGAGCCGGGGCGGGGGTGCTCACGTCGCGGCGGTCCTGGGGGCGGTCGTGCCGCTGCTGCCGCCGGGCGCCCCGGACAGGTGGTGCAGCAGCGCCCGTGCGTAGGCGTCCGCGGGGTCGGCGGCCTCGAACGCGTCGGCGCCGCGCTCGTCGAGCAGCAGCACCCGGTGCACGACGCCGTCGCCGACGTCCCGGCGCTCCAGGCGGGTGAACCGCTCGCCCAGCAGTTCGCGCAGCTGGTGCTCGGCGGGCAGCCAGCACGCCTCCGGCTGGTCGACGGCGTCCAACGCCCACTCGGTGGTGCCGTTGAAGCCGATGACGCGGCCGGTGGGGTGCTCGTGCACCTCGACGGTCATGTCGCTGAGGGTGAACACGTCCTCGTCCATGTCCCGGTCGGGGATGAAGAACCTGTCCCCGGAGACCGGGTGCCACTCCAGCCCGGCGGCCTTCAGCTGCAGCGCGAGATCGACGGAGATCACCGCACCAGCATGGCCCCGGGGCACCGCGAGCGCGAGGTGGCGGGGCGCCCACCTCGCGCCCGCCGGCGCACCGCCACCGGGCGCGGGGCGGCTCAGCGCTCGGAGAGGCGGACGAGCATCTTGCCGGTGTTCTCCCCGCGCAGCATGCCGACCAGGGCGCCGGGCGCCTCGTGCAGCCCCTCGCGGACGGTCTCGCGGAAGACGACGCGCCCCTGCGCCAGCCAGCCGCCGACCTCGCGCTCGAACTCGGCCCGCCGCTCGGCGTGGTCGCCGACGATGAACCCCTGCAGCCGCAGCCTCTTGCCGACCACGGAGAACAGGTTCCGCGGGCCGGCCGGGGCGTTCGCGAGCTCGCGCGGGGAGTTGTAGGCGGAGACGCTGCCGCACAGGGCGAAGCGGGCGAAGTCGTTGGCCGCGGCGATGGCGGCCTCCAGGTGGTCGCCCCCGACGTTGTCGAAGTACACGTCGACGCCGCCGGGAGCGGCCTCGGCGAGCGAGTCCAGCACCGGCCGGGCCCGGTAGTCGATGCCGGCGTCGAAGCCGAGGTCTGCGGTGAGGTGGTGGGCCTTGGCCGGGCCGCCGGCGCTGCCGACGACGCGCCCGGCGCCGCGCAGCCTCGCGAACTGCCCCACCAGGCTGCCGACGGCGCCGGCGGCGGCGGAGACGAAGACCGTGTCGCCCTCGCGCATGGCGGCCACGTCGAACAGCCCGGCCCACGCCGTGAAGCCGACCATGCCCAGCGGGCCGAGCGCCGCGGTCTCGCCCACGCCCGCGGGCAGGTCCAGCCGGCGCACCTGCGCGGCGGGCAGGACGGCGTGCGTGCGCCAGCCCAGGCCGTGCAGCACGAGGTCGCCGGGCGCGAAGCCGTCGGCGCGCGAGGACTCCACGACGCCGACGGCGGCGCCGTCCAGCGCGTGCCCCAGCCGGTACGGCGGCACGTAGCTGGGCACGTCGTCCATGCGCGGGCGCATGTAGGGGTCCACGGACATCACGAGGGTGCGCACCTGCAGCTGCCCCTCGGCGGGGGCGGGCAGCGCGACCTCGGCGAGCTCGAAGTCGTCGGGGACGGGTTCGCCCTGCGGGCGTCGGACCAGGCGGATCTCTCGGGCGTTCACACCCGTCAGCCTCTCCCCGCCGTGCCGCGCGGCGCGCGGCGGGGTAGACACGTGACCCGACGAGGGTCCCGCCACCGGTGGGACCGGCAGGCACGACGGAGGGACGGACGACGATGGACACGCAGGTCGCGCGCGAACGGCTGCTCGAGTTGCGGCGCGAGCTGCAGGAGACGATCGAGGGCGTCACCTCGCGCATGGAGGCCGGCGTCACCGCCGACCTGCCCACCGGCGGGCACGACTTCGGCGACGAGGGCGCCCACGAGCAGCAGGCGGCGGAGCAGGAGGCCTTCGTGGAGGCCGCGCGCACCCGGCTGGCCGGTGTGGAGGACGCGCTCAAGCGCATCGAGGACGGCACGTACGGCGTCTCGGTGGTCTCCGGCGAGCCGATCCCGGACGAGCGCCTGGAGGCGCGCCCGGACGCGGCCACCCTGGCGGACGAGGAGCTGTGAGCGGTGCCGGGCGCGGTCCTCAGGCCAGGACCGCGCCCGGCCCGTGGTGGTCGCCCGGCAGGTCGCCGTCGACGGCGGCCAGCACCTCCACCGCCTCCAGCCGCACCGGCCCGGACGTGGTCAGGAACGCCGTGTCGGCCGCGTCGCGACCGGTGGCGATGCGCAGCAGCGTGGCGCGCGGGGCCAGGCGGGTGGCGTCGACGACCTCCCACGCGCCGGCCGGCGCCGCCTCCACCACGACGTGGAAGTCCATGGGGAGCAGGCCCGGGGCGTAGACGGAGCACACCCGCGCCGGCACGTCCAGCGCGCGCAGCAGCGCCGCGGTGACGTGCGCGTGGTCGCGGCACACGCCCCGCCGGGCCAGCAGGGTGTCCAGGGCGCTGTCGGCGGGGCCGCTGGAGCCGGGGGCGTACTCCAGCTCGGCGTGCACCCAGGCCGCCACGGCCGCGGGCAGCTGCCCGCGCGGCACGTCGCCGAACTCGCGGGCGGCCAGGGTGCCCAGGCGGTCGGAGGGGCAGTAGCGGCTGGGTCGGGTCGCCTCCCACCGCTCCAGCTCCGCCAGCCGGTGCGGTGCGCGGTGCCCGGCGCGGGCGGTGGCGGCGTACTCCACCCGGACCGGGCCGGCGGGTGCGGTGAAGCGGTGCAGCACCGCCCCGGACGCGGCCTGCAGCGGGTGCACGGCGACCGCGCCGGCCGGGCCGTCCACGCGCAGCGTCTCGCTCAGGACCCGCACGCCCGGGCGGCGGGCGAGGGCCACGGCCAGCACGGCCTCGGAGGGCGCCTCCGCCAGCAGCCGCAGCGCCGCGCGCACCGAGGTGGTGGGTGCTGGGGCGGTGGGTCCCGCGGTGGTGGGGGTGGTCTGCGGCACGCGGCGAGTGTGCCCGAGCGGCGCGCAGGTGCGCCCCGCGGCGCAGCGCCCTAGCGTCGGTGCCGTGCACGTCGCCATCGCAGGAGCCCACGGCCAGGTCGCCCGCCACCTCACCCGCCTGCTCGCCGCCCGGGGGGACGAGGTGACGGGGCTGGTCCGCAACCCCGACCACGTCGAGGACGTCAGCGCCGACGGCGCCCGCGCGGTGGTGGTGGACCTGGAGTCCGCCGGTGCGCGGGAGGTGGCCGAGGCGGTGCGCGGCGCGGACGCGGTGGTCTTCGCCGCGGGCGCCGGGCCGGGCAGCGGCGCCGCCCGCAAGGACACCGTCGACCGGGCCGCCGCGGTGCTGCTGGCCGACGGCGCCGCGCTGGCCGGCGCGCGCGACTACCTGCTGGTGTCGTCCTTCGGCGTGGACGCCGTGCGCGGCGGCGCGGTCCCGGAGGGGGTGGACGAGGTCTTCGTCGCCTACCTGCGCGCCAAGCTGGCCGCGGAGGAGGAGCTCCTGACCCGGGCCGCGGACCCCGCCGGGCCGCGGGTCACGGTGCTGCGCCCCGGCGGCCTGACCGACGCCGAGCCCACCGGGCGGGTGCGCCTGGAGCGCTCGGTGGAGCGCGGCAGCGTGCCGCGCGCGGACGTCGCCGCCGTGTGCGCGGCGCTGCTGGAGGTGCCCGCACCGCCCGGCGGGCGGGTGCTGGAGCTGGTGGGCGGTGAGGAGCCGGTGCGGCGGGCGGTGGCGCGCGCGGCCGCCGAGGGTGGTCCGGGTGGCGCGGCGGGTGCGACAGACTAGGCGGTCCCACCGCTCCTGACCGCTGGAGGAACCGTGCCCGCCCTGCGTCCCGCCCCCCGTGCGCTGCTGCTGGAGAACATCCACGCGGACGCGCGGACCCTGCTGACCGAGGCCGGGTGGGAGGTGGAGACGGTCTCCGGCGCCCTGGGCGAGGCCGAGCTCGTCGAGCGCCTGGAGGGGATCTCCCTGCTGGGCATCCGCTCCGCCACGCACGTCACCGAGAAGGTCCTGGAGAACGCCCCGGACCTGCGGGCGATCGGCGCCTTCTGCATCGGCACCAACCAGATCGACCTGTTCGCCGCGGCCGCCCACGGGGTGGCCGTGTTCAACGCCCCGTACAGCAACACGCGCAGCGTCGTGGAGCTGGCCCTGGCGGAGATCATCGCGCTCACGCGGCGGCTGACGGTCAAGGACCGCCTGATGCACGAGGGCGTGTGGGACAAGTCCGCCACGGGCGCGCACGAGGTGCGCGGGCGCCGCCTGGGCATCGTCGGCTACGGCAACATCGGCTCGCAGCTGTCGGTGGTGGCCGAGGCGCTGGGCCTGAGCGTGTTCTTCTACGACACCGCCGACCGCCTCGCGCTGGGCAACGCGCGCCGCTGCGGCAGCCTGCACGAGGTCCTCGAGGTCGCCGACGTGGTGACCCTGCACGTGGACGGGCGCAGCAGCAACAGCGGGTTCTTCGGCGAGGCGGAGTTCGCCCGCATGCGCCCGGGGTCGATCTTCCTGAACCTCTCGCGCGGCTTCGTGGTGGACCACGTCGCGCTGCGCCGGCACGTCGAGTCCGGGCACATCGCCGGTGCGGCGGTGGACGTCTTCCCGCAGGAGCCCAAGAGCCGCGGGGAGGCGTTCGAGTCGGAGCTGCGCGGCCTGGACAACGTCATCCTCACCCCGCACGTGGGCGGCTCGACGGAGGAGGCGCAGGAGGACATCGGCCGGTTCGTCGCCGCCAAGCTGCGCGACTACGCCCTGCACGGCTCCACGACCCTGAGCGTGAACCTGCCGTCGCTGGCGACGGAGACCGCCCCGGGCACGGTGCGCCTGGCGCACCTGCACCGCAACGTGCCGGGGGTGCTGGCGGCGATCAACCGGATCCTCGCGGACGAGGGCGTGAACATCGAGGGCCAGCAGCTGTCCACCCGCGGCGACCTGGGCTACGTGGTCACCGACATCGTCGCCGCCGCCTCGCAGGACGTGGGCCGCCGGCTGCGCGAGCTGCCGGAGACGGTGCGGGTGCGCCAGCTCGGCTCGGACGACTGAGCCGCGCGCCGGTGCCCGCCGAGCAGCAGCAGCCGCAGCGGGTGCTGCTGCTGGCGGACACCCACCTGCCCCGGCGGGCGAAGGAGCTGCCGGAGCAGGTGTGGGCCGCGGTGGAGGCCGCGGACGTCGTCGTGCACGCCGGCGACTGGGTCGACGAGGCCACCGTCCTGGCGCTGCGCGAGCGCTCCCGCCGGCTGGTGGGCGTCGCCGGCAACAACGACGGCCCCGACGTGCGCCGGCACCTGGGCGAGTTCGCCGCGTTCACCTGCGGCGGGCTTCGCTTCGGGGTGGTGCACGAGACGGGCGCGGCGCCCGGCCGGGAACGGCGCTGCGACGCCCGGTGGGCGGGGGAGCTGGACGTGCTGGTCTTCGGGCACTCCCACGTGCCGTGGGACACCACGACACCGGCGGGCGTGCGGCTGCTGAACCCCGGCTCGCCGACGGACCGCCGGCGGCAGCCGGCGTGCACGTACGCGACCCTGACCGCCGCCCACGGGCGGCTGCACGACGTGCGGCTGCACGCCCTGCCTCCGCGTCAGCGGCCCGCGAGCGGATCGGGGCTGCGGGGCTGAGCGGGGGTGCCGGGTCGCCGGGCCAGCAGGTCGGTGACCACGTGCCCGCGGGCCAGGCCCCGAGCCTCGAAGCGGGTGAGCGGGCGCCAGGGCGGCCGCTCGTGCCGGACCTCCTGGAGCACCAGCCCCGGTTCGGCGTCCAGCACGGCGGCGACCTGCTGCGCGTAGGGCTCCCAGTCGGTGGCGCAGTGCAGCAGCCCGCCGGGGGCCAGCCGGTCGGCCACCAGCGCCGCGAAGGCGGCGTCGAGCAGGCGGCGCTTGTGGTGGCGGGCCTTGGGCCAGGGGTCGGGGAAGTAGACCCGCACCCCGGCCAGGCTGCCCGGGGCGATCCGTTCCCGCAGGAGCAGGCGGCCGTCGCCCTCGAGCACCCGCACGTTGCCCAGGTCCTGCTCGTGCAGGCCGGCCACCAGCGCGGCGACCCCGGGGGTGTGCACGTCGGCGGCCAGCACGCAGGTGCCGGGGTCGGCGGCGGCCATGGCCAGGGTGGTGCCGCCCGTGCCGAACCCGATCTCCAGCACGACCGGGGCCGTGGTCCCGAACAGCGCGGACAGGTCCAGGGGGCCGTCGCCGTCGGGGACGGCGAACCGGGCCCGGTGCTCCGCCAGGGCCTGCAGCCGGGTGGCGCCGGTGCGGCCGCGGCGCAGCTTGTAGGAGCGCAGCGTGTCGTCCGCGGTGTCGGGGCGGGGGGTCACCGCCCCATCATCGGTCAGCGGGCGGCGGCGCCGTCCCGGTGGGGCTCGGCGAAGTCGGCGGGCCGGAAGCGGCCGCGCGAGAGCTGCCCCTCGATCTGCTCCAGGCTGCGGCCGGTCAGCTCGGGCATCTTCCGGTACAGGAAGACGAACGCGACGACGTTGAACGCCGCGTACAGCCAGAAGGTCTGACCGGTGCCGATCGTGTCGATGAGGCTCAGCAGCGTCAGGGTGATGAGCAGGTTCGTGCCCCACAGCGAGGCCGACTGCGCCGCGGCGCCGGCCGAGCGGGTGGCCAGCGGGTAGATCTCGGAGCCGGTGAGCCAGCCCATCAGCTGGATGCCGCCCGCGGTGAAGGCCATGAACGCCACGAGCGTGGCGACGATGTACGGCACCTGCTCCCTGCCGCTGTTGCCCGTGACGAAGAAGGTGCCCAGCACCACCAGCGCCAGGGCTGCGCACGGCAGGGTCAGCAGGGTCAGCCGACGCCGGCCCACCCGGTCGATGATCGCCAGCCCGATGAGCTGGGTGATCAGGTACGTCGCACCGAGGGCGACCGAGACGCGCAGCGCCGTGCTGTCGGAGAAGCCGTTGTCGGTGAGGATCGTCGGCGAGTAGTAGACGATCATCTCGATGCCGGACAGCTGGGTGAAGATCGCCAGACCGCACCCGACGACCAGCGCCGGGCGCACCCACGCCTCCCGCAGCCCCCGCCAGCCGCGGGTGCTCGCCTCCCGCTCGGCGTGCACCAGCTCGCCGATCTCGTCCAGCTCACCCGTGACGTCGGCACCGCGGGGGCGCACGCGCTCGAGCGAGCGGTGCGCGCGCTCGACCTCCTCGGCCTTCACGAGCCAGCGCGGGCTCTCGGGAAGGCGCAGCATCAGCGCGAGCATCAGCGCCGCGGGGACCGCGGCCGCACCGATCGCCCAGCGCCAGTCGACGCTCTGGCTGGCGCCGACGATCGTGGCGGTCAGGATGCCGACGCCGATGGCGATCTGGAAGCACAGCACCAGGCGGCCGCGGTACTTCGTCGGCGCCAGCTCGGCCACGTACACCGGGGCGGTCTGGGTGGCGCCGCCGACGGCGAAGCCGAGCACCAGGCGCGCCAGCGACAGCGTGACGGGGTCCGGCGCCAGCGAGGCGCCGATCGTGCCGACCACGAACACGACCGCGACGACCAGCAGGGTGCCGCGGCGGCCGCGCCGTTCGCTCAGGCGGCTGCACACCAGCGCACCGATCACAGCACCGGCGAGGATCGAGGCCGCGATCACCTGCTCCCAGCCGTTGCCGATGGTGAACTCGTCGCTGATCTGCAGCAGGGCGCCGGAGATGATGCCGGTGTCGTAGCCGTACAGCAGCCCCGAGATCGCCGAGACCAGGGCGACGACCACCACCGCGCCGGTCAGGCCGGCGCCGTCGCCGCCCGTCGTACCGGTCCCGGTGCCGCTGCCACCGGACGGGGTCCTCCCGTGCGCTCCGGGCTCAGCCATGGTTTCCTCCGACGTCGGGGTGGGTGCGCGGGCCCGCGGCTGGACCGTCCCCAGACAAGCACCGGCCGTCACCCGCCGCCCGTCGAGCCGTCCCGCCGACCCCGCCCGCTCACCCCGGGTGCGTCCCCCACTCCCGCGCCAGCAGCTCGTGGGAGCGTTCCCGCTCGGCGTGGTCGTGCACCTGCGTCACCACCATCAGCTCGTCGGCCCCCGTGGTGCGCACCAGCTCCCGCAGGCGGCCGGCGACGTCGCCGGGGGTGCCGGCGAGCACCACGCCGGTGGCGCCGTCGGCGACGTGGCGCTCGGCGGCCGTCCACGCGTGGGCGGCGGCCTCCTCGGGGCTGGGCAGCGGACCCGGGCGGCCCAGCCGCAGGTGCGCCGCGGCCAGCTGCTGCGCGCGCAGCAGCGCCCGGGCCCGCTCGTCGTCGTCCGCGACGATCGCGCCGACGGCCAGGACGGCGTGCGGCCGGGACCGCTGCGCGCAGGGCCGGAAACCCTCCCGGTAGGTGCGCAGCACGGTGGCGGGGTCGGCGGTGCCGAAGTGCGCGGCGTAGGCGTACCCGGTGCCCAGCGCGGCCGCGGCGTGCGCACCGTGCTCGCTCGAGCCGAGCACCCACACCGGCGGCAGCGGCACGTCGGCGGGCACGGCCCGCACCCCGGCGAGCGGGTGCCCGGCGGGGAATCCGTCGGCGTGGCCGAGCAGCTGGGCGTACCGCTGCGCGAAGTCGTCGCCGCGGTGCGGTTCGCGGGTGCCGCGCAGCGCCAGGGCGGTGCGCCCGTCGGTGCCGGGGGCGCGGCCCAGCCCGAGGTCGATGCGCCCCGGGTGCAGCGCCGCCAGCACCCGGAACGTCTCGGCCACCTTCAGGGGCGCGTGGTTCGGCAGCATGATCCCCCCGGCTCCGACGCGCAGGGTGGTGGTCGCGCCGGCCACGGCGGCGATGAGCACCTCGGGCGCCGAGCTCGCGACGGAGGGGACGTTGTGGTGCTCGGCCAGCCAGTACCGGTGGTAGCCGAACCGCTCGGCCGCGCGGGCCAGCTGGAGCGTGCGGCGCAGGGCGGCCGACGCCGGAGTCCCCGAGGGCACGGGGGACAGGTCCAGCACGGACAGCGGCACGTCGGGGGGCGTCTCGGGCGGCACGAACGGGCAACGGCGGCGGTGCGGCGCCCGTTCCACCGGCCGGTACCGGCCCGGGCGCACGCGCGCCGCGTCAGACCCGGCGCACCGCCACGCGGGCCCGGGCGGCGTCCGCCGCCAGCAGCGTCTCGGGCGCGACCCCGGTCATCCAGTCCAGGAACCGCACCCCGTCGGTGCGCAGCGCCCGGTCCAGCACGCAGAACTCCAGCAGCCGACCCGGCGCGTAGCGCGCGAAGCGGGTGCGGAAGCACCCCTCCAGCACGCCGTACGCGTCGCCGTCGCGCACCCCGAGGACGTACGCGGCGAGCTCGTCGTCCAGGTGCAGCGTGGCGACCTCCAGCGACCCGGCCGCCGACAGCGCGCGCAGGCGCGCCAGCCACGCGGCCCGCCCGGTGGGGTCGTCCAGCGCGCACGGCAGGCCGTGGGCGTCGTCGCGGTCCCGGTGGGTGCTCTCCAGGTCGGGCAGCGCGACCTCCAGGTCCGCCGGGTCGGACGTGAAGCGCAGCCGGGGCACCACGCCGTCGGTGGTGAGGCGGTTGCGGGACTTGCGCAGCGTCTTGCGGGTCCCGTGGCTGAGCAGCGCCACGGGTTCACCGGCGTCGGGGCGGTGCAGCACGGGCACGGGGGCCAGCGGGTGCACGCGGGCGCCGGCGCCCGCGGCCAGGGCGCGGGTGGTGACGTCGTCGGGCAGGTCCTCCAGGTCCAGGAGGGTGCCGCGGGCGACGGCACCGGCGGCCAGCGCCCGGCCCAGCTCGACCGCCTCGGCCGCACCCGCGGCGGCGACACCGGCGAGGTACCCGCCGCCGCCGGAGGCCAGCGCGGTGCGGCGGGCGCCCGGGGCGGCGGGGGAGGGCCCGTCCACCAGGACCGCCGCGGCGCGCAGGTGCCCGGCGGCGTCGCGCACCGTCACGGCCCACGGCGCGGCGGCCGGCTGCACCGCCAGGCGGGCGCGCCACCACGGCAGCCGCGCCGTCAGCGGTTGCCCCGTGGCGAGGGCGAGCTCCTCCACCTCGGGCAGGGCGGCGGCCACGCCCGCCGCCCCCTCCACCCGTCCGGTCGCGCCGGCGGGTGCGCTCGTGCGCCGATCGGGCAGCACCCCGGTGGACGGGGCCGGGACGTGCGCGAGGACGCTCACCCCGCCACCCCCGTGCCGGACGCGGCCGCCGCGACGGTGGCCGAGCGGTGCCGGGAGAGCCAGGCGTCCAGCTCCACGGCGGGCAGGGCCTTGCTGTAGTACCAGCCCTGCACGACGTCGCACCCGGCGTCGGCCAGCTCCCGGCACGTCGCCTCGTCCTCGACGCCCTCGGCGACCAGCCGGAGCCCCAGCGAGTGCGCCAGCATGATCGTGGAGCGCACGATCGCGAGGGCCTTGGGGTCCGAGGCCAGGTCGGTGACGAAGGACCTGTCCAGCTTCAGGTCGTCCACGGGCAGCTGGCGCAGGTACGCCAGCGAGGAGTACCCGGTGCCGTAGTCGTCGACGGCGACCCGCACGCCGCGGCGGCGCAGGCCGTCGAGGATGACCTCGGCGCGCTCGCGGTCGGCCATGAGGAAGTCCTCGGTGATCTCGATCTCCAGCAGGTGCGCCGGCACCCCCCGTTCGGCCAGCAGGTGCTGGACGCGGTCGGGCAGGCGCGGGTCCGCCAGGGAGGACGCGGACAGGTTCACGGCCACCGCCAGCGGGCGACCCGCCCGGTGCCAGTCGCGGGCCTGGTCCAGGGCCTGCTCCAGGACGGCGGTGGTCATCTCCTCCATGAGCCCGGCGCCCTCGACGATCGACAGGAACGCGTCGGGGAACAGCAGCCCCCGCGTCGGGTGGTGCCAGCGCACGAGCGCCTCGACGCTGCCCACGGCGCCCGTGGCGGTGTCCACCTTGGGCTGGTAGTGCAGCGTGAGGGTGCGCTGCTCGACGGCTTCCCGCAGCAGCTCGGCCGTGGCCAGCCGGTCGCCGGAGGCGAACTCGTCGGCGTCCACGTCGTAGGTGAACGTGCCCAGCCCGCGGCTCTTGGCGCGGTACATCGCCACGTCCGCCCGGCGCAGCAGCGCGGAGGCGTCCAGCGACCGCGCGGGCAGCACGGCGATGCCGATGCTGGCCCGCACCCGCACCTGCAGGCCCTCCACCGGGAACGGCGCCCGCAGCACCTCGTGCACCCCCGCCGCGACGAGCTCGGCCGCGGTGCCGCCGGCAGCGAGCAGCAGCGCGAACTCGTCACCCCCCAGCCGCACCACCTCGCGGGTGCCGTTGTCCCGCCCGAACCGCGCCAGCCGCTCGCCCACGGCGCGCAGCAGCTCGTCGCCGGCGTGGTGGCCGAGGCTGTCGTTGACCTCCTTGAACCGGTCGAGGTCCAGCAGGACCAGGCCGACCGGGGCGGTGCCGCGCGTGCGGGCCACGTCCTCCACCGCGCGGTACAGGGCGCGGCGGTTGCCCAGGTGCGTCACCTCGTCGGTGAGCGCCAGTTCACGGCTCTCGGCGAGGTTGGCGACCTCGCGGAAGGTCAGCAGCAGGCGGCCGAGCGCGGCCGTCACGGTGGCCGCGGCCAGGCCGATCGCCACGGGGTGCAGGTGCAGCACGTGGTCGCTCACGAGCACGGCCAGCGCCAGCGCCGTGGACAGCAGCGGGATCGCCAGGACCGCCCAGCGGGGGATCCGGAACCCGGCCCGCCCGTCGGGCCAACCCGGCGCCAGGCCCATGAGCACCACGCCCAGGACCCACACCCCGTCGGTGAGCCGCCCGGAGACGTAGGTGCCCTCCGCGGTGTGGAACAGGTAGCTGAGGTCGGCCAGCACGAACAGCACCAGCCCGGCGGCCAGCAGCCACAACCCCGTGGGCGGGCGCCAGCCGTGCATGGACAGCACCGCGGCCAGCAGGACCAGCAGCACCAGGTCCAGCAGCGGGGAGGCGGTGGTCACCGCGACGGCGGCCCACCCCTGGCCGGGCACCTCGAGGATGGTGCCGACGACGGCCGCGGCGGCGCCCGCACCCACGGCCAGGCCGGCGACGAGGCCGTCCAGCCACAGCGTCCCGGTGGAGCGGCCGTCGCGGCGCTGCGCCGCGAGCACCAGTGCGGCGAACGCCAGCGGGTAGAACGACAGGAACAGCGCGTCGGACCCCGACGGGTACGGCGGGTCGGCCATCGGCCGCACGATGAACGTCCAGAACACGTTGCCGGAGCCGTACAGCGCCAATCCCGCCGCCAGGAAGAGCGAACCGGTGCGCCCGGCGGGCGAGCGCCACGCCCGCACCAGGCACAGCAGCGCCGCGCTCGCGTAGGCGAGGTTGTTCAGGACGCCGTCCAGGAGGAACTCGTAGCCCTCCTGCGGGCGCACCCCGGGGATCGTCGAGGTGATGAACACCAGCGGTGGCAGCAGCAGGCCGGCCTGCAGCGCCGCGGAACGCGGTCCGCGGCGCCCAGCCGTCGCACCTGCCGGGACCGGTCGGGTCACGTCAACCTCCTGCTCGATCGTCAGGAGGTTGTTCGGCGCCGCAACGGTCGAGCTGGACCACCCGAACGGGTGGAGGACCGCGGATCAGCCGAGGGCGGTGACGACGGCTCCGGCGAGGACGGCCACCACGCCGGCGGCCTGCACCGGCCGCAACCGCTCACCGTGCACCTGCCGCGCCAGCACCACGGTGACCGCGGGGTAGAGGGAGGCCAGCACGGCCACGACGCTGACGAGCGCGCCCCGGGAGGCCACGGCGTAGGCGGCGGTGGCGGCCAGGTCCAGCAGGCCCAGCGCCAGCAGCGGCGGCAGGTCGCGGGGGCCGACCCGCTCCGCGCCCCTGCGCGAGAGGGCGGCGACGACGACGAGGGCGGCGGACGTGACGCGCATGCCCAGCAGGGTCGCCGGCACCGAGGCGGCGCTGCCGCGCGCCAGCGCCCAGATCTCCACCCCGAACAGCACCGCGGCCAGCAGGGCCAGCGCCACGGCGGCACCCTGCTTGCGCGAGCCGGCGCGCAGGTCCGGGCCGGCGGACAGCACGACGCCGGCGAACGCGACGGCGACGCCGACCAGCTGCAGCGGGGCGGGTCGTTCACCGGCGGCCAGGCCCAGCAGCACGGGGAGCACCGTGCCACCGGCGGCGATGGGGGCGACCACGCCCATCGTGCCGCGCGCCAGGGCCGTGTAGAGGGCGGCCATCGCGCCCGCCCAGGTCAGGCCCGCGAGCAGCGACCAACCCAGCCAGGCGCTCGCCGGGCCCGCCGTGCCGCTGCCGACGCCGCTGCCCAGCACGGCGAGCAGCACCGCGCAGGAGAGGACCTGTGAGACGGCGAGGACCTGCACGGCGCGCAGGCGGCGGCTGGCCGTGCCGCCGAGGAAGTCGGAGGTTCCCCACAGCGCGCTGGCGAGCAGCGCCAGCGCGACGCTCACGCCCGCACCCCGCGGGTGCGGTGCGGCCGGGTGGGGGCGGGGTCGCGGGTCACGGTCGAGGTGTCGGCGCCTGCGGGCGTGCCCTTGACCGCACCGACGTGCTGGAGCCCGGGTGCCGACCCCTCGAG
>NZ_JBKBCT010000182.1:0-554 GCF_050871525.1 Kineococcus auxinigenes
CGGTCGCATTGGACTCGTGTTGGAGAAAAGCGAAACACTGCGTCGCGTCGTAGTCCTTGCCAGAACCGACCGCATCCTGCTGCGTGCCCAAGCGGTATTGCGAGCGAAAGCTCTCACTGCCAACAGTGAAGTGCTCGTACCCGGTCGAGGACGGCACTTCCGAGAAATCGAACCCGGCATATGGGAAGTGTGGGCGGCAGTCTGGCCATCCGGAGGTGGGGACGCAATCGATGTATGCGTCGGACATGTGGTGACTCAGCTCTTGCCAACATGGTTGCCCAAAGTGCGATTGGACGCATCCAACAAACAACCGTTGTCGGGTTGGCTTGACGAAAACTACCTGCCCTACCGACGCCCGACCACCGCGAAGCCATGGCGGCAGCCGGTTTCGCCGCTGCGGTTATAGAGCTGTTTGATGTCTTTCGGCTGGTGCCTATACGTAGTGATGGCACTCCACCATCGAAGAACCCACCTACTACATTGAAGGACATCGCCATGCAGGCATTCGGAAATATCGCAAGCCAACCGGAAAAGAAAATTTCGAAATCCACGAA
>NZ_JBKBCT010000049.1:0-29498 GCF_050871525.1 Kineococcus auxinigenes
GCGTGCCGTCCCTCCGCCCCCGCGCCCCCCCGCCGGCCCCGCCCCCCCCCCCCGCGCCCCCCCCACCGCAGGGGCAGGGCCGCGCGCGGCCCGTCGACCACGACCCTCAACCGATCAAGAGGAGCAGCAGTGAAGCGCAGCAAGGCCTACCGCGCCGCCGTCGAGAAGATCGACGCGGACACCCTGTACGCCCCCGCCGAGGCCGTGAAGCTGGCCCGCGAGACGTCGACCACCAAGTACGACGCCACGGTCGAGGTGGCCTTCCGCCTCGGCGTGGACCCGCGCAAGGCGGACCAGATGGTCCGCGGCACCGTCAACCTGCCGCACGGCACGGGCAAGACCGCCCGCGTCCTGGTGTTCGCCGTGGGTGAGCGGGCCGCTCAGGCCGAGGCCGCCGGTGCCGACATCGTCGGTGGTGACGAGCTCATCGACGAGGTGGCCAAGGGCCGCCTCGACTTCGACGCCGCGGTGGCGACCCCGGACCTGATGGGCAAGGTCGGCCGTCTGGGCAAGGTGCTGGGCCCGCGCGGCCTGATGCCGAACCCGAAGACCGGCACGGTCACCATGGACGTCGCGAAGGCCGTCACGGAGATCAAGGGCGGCAAGATCGAGTTCCGCACGGACAAGCACGCCAACCTGCACTTCGTGATCGGCAAGGCGTCCTTCAGCGACGCGCAGCTGGTCGAGAACTACGCCGCCGCCCTGGACGAGGTCCTGCGGCTGAAGCCGTCCTCCTCGAAGGGCCGCTACCTCAAGAAGGCCACCGTGACCACCACGATGGGCCCCGGCATCCCCGTGGACCCGGCGGTCACCCGCGTCCTGAGCGAGGAGACCGCCTCCGCCTGAGGCGCCCGGCAGCACCAGCGCACCGCCCGCGGGGGCGGGGTCCGAGCGGACCCCGCCCCCGCGGCGCGTCCGGGGCCGGGCGCACCGTGGAGGACGCTCCGTGGTCCGGGCAGCCCCGCGCGGCGTGTACGCTTGACGGGTACCGAAGACCGCCGGTCGCCGCCCGCTCCGCACGGAGGGGTGGCAGAAGGTCCCGCTCGCGGACGACCTGCGCAGGTGTGCACGTGCTTCAGCTCGGGCCCGACGAGGGCCCGGCCCGACGCCCCGCGCTCCTGCGCCGGGGCGTTTCTCGCGTTCAGGGCCGGCCGGCTCCCCGAGACCACGGAAGGAGGGCACACATGGCACGGGCAGACAAGGCAGCGGCCGTGAAGGAGATCACGACGCTGTTCAACGAGTCCACCGCCGCGGTGCTCACCGAGTACCGGGGGTTGACCGTCTCGCAGCTCACGCAGCTGCGCCGGTCGCTGGGTCCTGACACGACCTACGCGGTCCTGAAGAACACGCTCGCCACCATCGCGGCGAAGGAGGCCGGTGTCACGGCCTTCGAAGGGCAGCTCGTCGGCCCCTCCGCGATCGCCTTCGTCTCCGGTGACCCGGTCGAGGCGGCCAAGGGCCTGCGTGACTTCGCCAGGGCGAACCCCCAGCTCATCGTCAAGGGCGGACTGCTCGAAGGGCGCGCGATCAGCGCGGCCGACGTCACCGCCCTCGCCGACCTCGAGTCCCGCGAGGTGCTCCTCGCGAAGGTCGCGGGCGTCCTCAAGGCGTCCCAGGCCAAGGCCGCGGCCCTGTTCCAGGCGCCGCTGTCGAAGACCGTCCGCACCGTGGAAGCGCTGCGGGAGAAGCAGGCTGCGGGCTCGCCCGCGCCGGTCGAGGCCCCCGAGGCCGAGACCGCCGACGCCTGAGCACCGCCCAGCGCGACCCCGCTCCGCGGGCCGACCGCGGAACCACCCCAGACACAGGAAGGACCGCCACCATGGCGAAGCTCAGCACCGACGAGCTGCTCGACGCGTTCAAGGAGCTCACCCTCATCGAGCTCTCCGACTTCGTGAAGAAGTTCGAGGAGACCTTCGACGTCACCGCGGCGGCCCCCGTGGCCGTGGCCGCCGGTGGCCCGGCCGGCGGCGCCCCCGCCGAGGCCGCTGAGGAGCAGTCCGAGTTCGACGTCATCCTCGAGTCCGCCGGCGACAAGAAGATCGGCGTCATCAAGGAGGTCCGCGCGCTGACCTCCCTGGGCCTCAAGGAGGCCAAGGACCTCGTCGACGGCGCCCCCAAGCCCGTCCTCGAGAAGGTCAACAAGGAGGCCGCTGACAAGGCCAAGGCCGCCCTCGAGGGCGCCGGCGCCACCGTCACCCTCAAGTGACCCCCTCCCGGGCCCTCACGGGCCCGGGACACCGCCGCGAGGGGCGGCCGGACACGCGTCCGGCCGCCCCTCGTGCGTTCGGCGCCCGTGCAGCGTCACGCCGGCCGGGCGACCCCTCGCGCCGGGGCACCCGCTCCGCGACACGCCCTCCACAGCCGGTCGGATCGCCTTGACGCGGAGGCGGCGGGGGACCATCCTCGTCAGCGGTTGTCATCACGTTCCGGTCCGCCCGACACCGACGTCGCCCGGGCCCGAGCGCAGGCGTCGACTGGGCCCCCGCAGGGGGGTGGACAGTCGTGCCTTCACGGGGTACCTTGATGTTTTGCGCTGCCTTCAGTCATATGGCCGGTCGTCGACCAGTGGGACGACCGAGCGGGGCAGGTCAGCGCGTGTCACGTTCGCAGGCCCGTGGAAGGACCCCTCTTGGCCGCCTCGCGCACAGCGTCCGCACCAGGCAACAGCTCTGCTCTGACCGTCTCCGGACGGTACTCCTTCGGCAAGATCCGCGAACCCCTTGAGGTCCCCGACCTCCTGGCGCTGCAGACCGACAGCTTCGACTGGCTGCTCGGCAACAAGCGCTGGCAGGACCGCGTCGCCGCCTCCCGCGAGGGTGGCCTGGACGTGCCGATGACCTCGGGCCTGGAGGAGATCTTCGAGGAGATCTCGCCGATCGAGGACTTCTCCGGCTCCATGTCGCTGTCGTTCCGCGACCACCGCTTCGAGCCCCCCAAGTACTCCCTGGACGACTGCAAGGAGCGCGACCTCACCTACGCCGCTCCGCTGTTCGTCACCGCGGAGTTCATCAACGGCAACACCGGTGAGATCAAGAGCCAGACGGTCTTCATGGGCGACTTCCCGCTCATGACCGACCGCGGCACCTTCGTGATCAACGGCACCGAGCGCGTCGTCGTCTCCCAGCTGGTCCGCTCCCCGGGCGTCTACTTCGAGCGCGTGCCGGACAAGACCTCCGACCGCGACACCTGGACCGCCAAGGTCATCCCCTCGCGCGGTGCGTGGCTCGAGTTCGAGATCGACAAGCGCGACACCGTCGGCGTGCGCATCGACCGCAAGCGCAAGCAGTCGGTCACCGTGCTGCTCAAGGCCCTCGGCTGGAGCGAGTCGCAGATCCGCGAGGAGTTCGCGGACTACGAGCCGATGATCGCCACGCTGGAGAAGGACCACACCGCCGGCGTCGAGGACGCCCTGCTGGACATCTACCGCAAGCTGCGCCCGGGCGAGCCGCCGACGCAGGAGGCCGCGCGCAACCTCCTCGACAACCTCTACTTCAACCCCAAGCGCTACGACCTCGCGAAGGTCGGCCGCTACAAGGTGAACAAGAAGCTGGGCATGGACGAGCCGCTGAGCAGCAGCGTGCTCTCCGTCGAGGACATCGTCCGCACGATCAAGTTCCTGGTGCGCCTGCACGCCGGCGAGACCGCCATGCCGGGCGTCAAGAACGGCCAGCCGGTCGACGTCCGCGTCGAGGTCGACGACATCGACCACTTCGGCAACCGCCGCCTGCGCAGCGTCGGCGAGCTCATCCAGAACCAGGTCCGCACGGGCCTGTCGCGGATGGAGCGCGTGGTGCGCGAGCGCATGACGACGCAGGACGTCGAGGCGATCACGCCCCAGACGCTCATCAACATCCGTCCCGTCGTGGCCTCCATCAAGGAGTTCTTCGGGACGAGCCAGCTGTCGCAGTTCATGGACCAGACCAACCCGCTGGCCGGCCTGACCCACAAGCGCCGCCTGTCGGCGCTGGGCCCCGGCGGTCTGGCCCGCGACCGCGCCGGCATGGAGGTCCGCGACGTCCACCCGTCGCACTACGGCCGCATGTGCCCGATCGAGACCCCCGAGGGCCCGAACATCGGCCTGATCGGCTCGCTGTCGTCGTACGGGCGCATCAACCCGTTCGGCTTCATCGAAACGCCGTACCGCAAGATCGTCGACGGTGTCGTCTCCGACGAGGTCGAGTACCTGACGGCCGACGAGGAGGACGCCTTCGTCATCGCGCAGGCGAACGCCCCGCTGAACCCGGACTCCACCTTCGCCGAGGCCCGCGTGCTGGTGCGCGCCAAGGGCGGCGAGACCGAGTTCGTCCCGCGTGCCGAGGTCGACTACATGGACGTCGCGGCGCGGCAGATGGTCTCCGTCGCGACCGCCATGATCCCGTTCCTGGAGCACGACGACGCCAACCGCGCGCTCATGGGCTCCAACATGCAGCGTCAGGCGGTGCCGCTGGTCAAGACCGAGGCCCCGCTGGTCGGCACCGGCATGGAGTTCCGCGCCGCCGTCGACGCCGGTGACGTGGTCGTGGCCGACAAGGCCGGCGTGGCCACCGAGGTGTCCGCGGACGCGGTGACCGTCAGCAACGACGACGGCACCACGACCACCTACCGGGTGGCCAAGTTCCGCCGCTCGAACCACGGCACCGCGTACAACCAGCGCGTCGTCATCGGCGAGGGCGACCGCGTCGAGGTCGGCACCGTGCTGGCCGACGGCCCGTCGACCGACGGCGGCGAGATGGCGCTGGGCCGCAACCTGCTCGTGGCGTTCATGCCGTGGGAGGGCCACAACTACGAGGACGCGATCATCCTGTCGCAGCGCCTCGTGCAGGACGACGTCCTGTCCTCGATCCACATCGAGGAGCACGAGGTCGACGCCCGCGACACCAAGCTGGGGCCGGAGGAGATCACCCGCGACATCCCCAACGTCGCGGAGGACGTGCTCGCCGACCTCGACGAGCGCGGCATCATCCGCATCGGCGCCGAGGTCCGCGACGGCGACCTGCTGGTCGGCAAGGTCACGCCCAAGGGCGAGACGGAGCTGACCCCGGAGGAGCGCCTGCTGCGCGCCATCTTCGGCGAGAAGGCCCGCGAGGTGCGCGACACCTCCCTGAAGGTGCCCCACGGCGAGACCGGCACGGTCATCGGCGTGAAGGTCTTCGACCGCGACGAGGGCGACGAGCTGCCCCCGGGCGTGAACCAGCTGGTGCGCGTCTACGTCGCGAACAAGCGCAAGATCACCGATGGTGACAAGCTCGCCGGCCGTCACGGCAACAAGGGCGTCATCTCGAAGATCCTGCCCGTGGAGGACATGCCGTTCCTCGAGGACGGCACCCCGGTCGACGTCATCCTCAACCCGCTCGGCGTCCCCAGCCGCATGAACGTCGGTCAGGTGCTGGAGCTGCACCTGGGCTGGATCGCCTCGCGCGGCTGGCAGATCGAGGGCGAGCCGGACTGGGCGAAGCTCATCCCGGAGGAGATCCGCGAGGCCCCCGCCGGCTCGCGCATCGCCTCGCCGGTCTTCGACGGTGCGCGCGAGGAGGAGATCACCGGGCTGCTCAGCTCGACGACCCTCACCCGCGACGGCGACCGCCTCGTGCAGGGCGACGGCAAGGCGCGCCTGTTCGACGGCCGCTCCGGGGAGCCGTTCCCGGACCCGGTCTCGGTCGGCTACATGTACATCCTGAAGCTGCACCACCTGGTGGACGACAAGATCCACGCCCGCTCGACCGGCCCGTACTCCATGATCACGCAGCAGCCGCTGGGTGGCAAGGCGCAGTTCGGCGGTCAGCGCTTCGGCGAGATGGAGGTCTGGGCCCTGGAGGCCTACGGCGCCGCCTACGCCCTGCAGGAGCTCCTGACCATCAAGTCCGACGACGTCCTCGGGCGCGTGAAGGTCTACGAGGCGATCGTCAAGGGCGAGAACATCCCCGAGCCCGGCATCCCCGAGTCCTTCAAGGTGCTCATCAAGGAGATGCAGTCGCTCTGCCTGAACGTGGAGGTGCTCTCCTCCGACGGCATGGCCATCGAGATGCGCGACAGCGACGAGGACGTCTTCCGGGCGGCCGAGGAGCTGGGCATCGACCTGGCTCGGCGCGAGCCGAGCAGCGTCGAAGAGGTCTGACGGGTGCGGGCCGGGGGAGCGTCCCCGGCCCGCCACCGCCGGCCAACGGGACCGCTGAGTCCCACGGATCAGTCAGACCTCAGGAAACGACAGAAAGAAGATCACGTTGCTCGACGTCAACTTCTTCGACGAGCTGCGCATCGGGCTGGCCACCGCGGACGACATCCGCACGTGGTCGCACGGTGAGGTCAAGAAGCCGGAGACCATCAACTACCGCACCCTGAAGCCGGAGAAGGACGGGCTCTTCTGCGAGAAGATCTTCGGCCCCACCCGGGACTGGGAGTGCTACTGCGGCAAGTACAAGCGCGTCCGCTTCAAGGGCATCATCTGCGAGCGCTGCGGCGTGGAGGTCACGCGCGCCAAGGTGCGTCGTGAGCGGATGGGCCACATCGAGCTGGCCGCGCCCGTCACGCACATCTGGTACTTCAAGGGCGTCCCGAGCCGCCTGGGCTACCTGCTGGACCTGGCGCCCAAGGACCTCGAGAAGGTCATCTACTTCGCCGCCTACATGATCACGTGGGTCGACGAGGAGGCGCGCCAGCGCGACCACTCCTCGCTCGAGGCCCAGATCGAGGTCGAGAAGCGCGAAGTGGAGAACCGTCGCGACGCCGACGTGGACGCCCGCGCCAAGACCCTGGAGACCGACCTCGCCGAGCTCGAGGCCGAGGGGGCCAAGTCCGACGTGCGCCGCAAGGTGCGCGAGTCGGCCGAGCGCGAGATGGCGCAGATCCGCCGTCGCGCCGACGCCGAGATCGACCGCCTGACCGCGGTCTGGGACCGCTTCCGCAACCTCAAGGTGCAGGACCTCGAGGGTGACGAGGTGCTCTACCGCTCCATGCGCGAGCGCTTCGGCATGTACTTCGAGGGCGGCATGGGTGCTGCGGCGCTGCAGAAGCGCCTGCAGAGCTTCGACCTGGAGGCCGAGGCCGAGTCGCTGCGCGAGACGATCGCCACGGGCAAGGGGCAGCGCAAGACGCGTGCGCTCAAGCGCCTGAAGGTCGTCTCCGCGTTCCTCACCACCCGCAACTCGCCCGAGGGCATGGTCCTGGACTGCGTCCCGGTCATCCCGCCGGACCTGCGGCCGATGGTGCAGCTCGACGGTGGCCGCTTCGCCACCAGCGACCTGAACGACCTGTACCGCCGCGTCATCAACCGCAACAACCGGCTCAAGCGCCTGCTCGACCTCGGGGCCCCCGAGATCATCGTGAACAACGAGAAGCGGATGCTGCAGGAGGCCGTCGACGCGCTGTTCGACAACGGCCGCCGCGGCCGGCCGGTGACGGGCCCGGGCAACCGCCCGCTGAAGTCGCTGTCCGACATGCTCAAGGGCAAGCAGGGCCGGTTCCGCCAGAACCTGCTCGGCAAGCGCGTGGACTACTCGGGCCGCTCGGTCATCGTCGTCGGCCCGCAGCTGAAGCTGCACCAGTGCGGCCTGCCCAAGCAGATGGCGCTGGAGCTGTTCAAGCCCTTCGTCATGAAGCGGCTCGTGGACCTCTCGCACGCGCAGAACATCAAGTCGGCCAAGCGCATGGTCGAGCGCGCCCGCCCGGTGGTCTGGGACGTCCTGTCCGAGGTCATCACCGAGCACCCGGTGCTGCTCAACCGCGCGCCCACGCTGCACCGCCTCGGCATCCAGGCCTTCGAGCCCCAGCTGGTCGAGGGCAAGGCCATCCAGATCCACCCGCTCGTCTGCACCGCCTTCAACGCGGACTTCGACGGCGACCAGATGGCCGTGCACGTGCCGCTGAGCGCGGAGGCGCAGGCCGAGGCCCGCATCCTCATGCTCTCCAGCAACAACATCCTCAAGCCGGCGGACGGCCGTCCGGTGACCATGCCCACCCAGGACATGATCATCGGCATCTACCACCTCACCGCCGACCGGGACGACGTCGACGGCGTGGGGCGGCAGTTCTCCTCGCTGGCCGAGGCGATCATGGCCTTCGACGCCAAGCAGATGAACCTGAACGCCAAGGTCAGGATCCGTCTGTCGGGTGTCGTGCCCACGCCGGACATGGCGCTGCCCGAGGGCTGGCAGCCCGGCGACGACCTCGTCGTCGACACCACCCTGGGTCGCGCGCTGTTCAACGAGGCGCTGCCGGTGGACTACGAGTACGTCAACGCGGTCGTGGACAAGAAGCGCCTGTCGGCCATCGTCAACGACCTCGCCGAGCGCTACCCGAAGGTCCAGGTGGCGGCGACGCTGGACGCCCTGAAGGAGGCCGGCTTCCACTGGGCCACCCGCTCGGGCACCACCGTTGCGATCTCCGACGTGATCACCCCGCCGAACAAGCAGGCGATCCTCGAGACCTACGAGGCCAAGGCCGAGAAGGTCCAGCAGCAGTACGAGCGCGGTCTGATCACCGACGACGAGCGCCGTCAGGAGCTCATCGAGATCTGGACCCAGGCCACGAACGACGTCGCCAAGGACCTCGAGCAGGCGATGCCGACGCACAACACGATCCACCGCATGGTGAGCTCGGGTGCGCGAGGCAACTGGATGCAGATGCGTCAGCTCGCCGGCATGCGCGGCCTGATGGCGAACCCGAAGGGCGAGATCATCCCCCGCCCGGTCAAGGCCTCGTTCCGCGAGGGCCTGACCGTGGGTGAGTTCTTCATCACCACGCACGGTGCCCGCAAGGGTCTGGCCGACACCGCGCTGCGCACCGCCGACTCCGGCTACCTCACCCGTCGCCTCGTCGACGTCTCCCAGGACGTCATCGTGCGCGAGGAGGACTGCGGCACCCGCCGCGGCCTGGAGATGCCGATCGCGGAGCGCAACACCGACGGCTCGCTGCGGCGTCACGACGACGTCGAGACCAGCGTGTACGCCCGCACCCTCGCCACCGACGTCCTGGTGGACGGCGAGGTGGCCCTGGCTGCCGGCGCGGACCTCGGCGACGTCGTCATCGACGAGCTGGTCGGTCGCGGCGTGGAGTCGGTGAAGGTCCGCTCGGTGCTCACCTGCGAGTCCCGGGTCGGCACCTGCGCCCGCTGCTACGGCCGCTCGCTGGCCAGCGGCAAGCTCGTCGACATCGGCGAGGCCGTCGGCATCGTCGCGGCCCAGTCGATCGGTGAGCCCGGCACGCAGCTGACCATGCGCACCTTCCACACCGGTGGTGCCGCCTCGGAGTCCGGCGACATCACGCACGGCCTGCCGCGCGTGGTCGAGCTGTTCGAGGCGCGCACCCCCAAGGGCAACGCCCCGATCACCGAGTCGGCCGGCCGCGTGCGCGTGGACGACACCGACAAGGGCCGCTCCATCGTCGTCGTCCCCGACGACGGTGGCGAGGAGGTCGCGTACCCGGTCACCCGCCGCCAGCGCCTGCTGGTGGAGGACGGCTCCCACGTCGAGGTCGGGCAGAAGCTCGTCCAGGGCGCGGTCGACCCCAAGCAGATCCTGCGCATCCTCGGCCCGCGCCGGGTGCAGATGCACCTGGTCGACGAGGTGCAGGAGGTCTACCGCTCCCAGGGCGTGTCGATCCACGACAAGCACATCGAGGTCATCGTCCGCCAGATGCTCAAGCGGGTGACGATCATCGAGCAGAACGGCTCCGAGCTGCTGCCCGGTGAGCTGGTGGAGCGCGCGCGCTTCGAGGAGGAGAACCGCCGGGTCATGGCGGAGGGCGGCCAGCCGTCCTCCGGCCGCCCGGAGCTGATGGGCATCACGAAGGCGTCGCTCGCGACGGACTCGTGGCTGTCGGCGGCCTCCTTCCAGGAGACGACGCGGGTGCTGACCAACGCCGCCATGGAGGGCAAGAGCGACCCGCTCCTGGGCCTCAAGGAGAACGTCATCATCGGCAAGCTCATCCCGGCCGGCACGGGGCTGCCCCGCTACCGCAACGTCCGGGTGGAGCCGACCGAGGAGGCCAAGGCGCAGATGTACTCGGTGCCGGGCTACGACGAGGTCGACTACGCGCAGTTCGGCGTGGGCTCCGGCCAGGCCGTGCCGCTGGAGGAGTTCGACTACGGCAGCAGCGACTACCGCTGACGCCACCGTGCCGCCCCGCTCGCCCGCCACCGGCGGGGGAGCGGGGCGGCACCCCGCGGGGGGCTCGTTTTGACCCCCTGTTTTGCGGCGGGTAGGCTCGTGTGCGCTTGACACGAGCGTGCCTGCGATCAGGTGACAGGACGTCACCGGCTCGGGCCCTCACCGAACGACACGCCCGACCTCGTGGGTCGGCGGCGGGTCGAGCGCCGGCTCACGACGAGCAGCGCGTCCCGAGCAGTACAGCCGACGAACGAGATCGACAGACGGAGACAGGGTGCCCACCATCCAGCAGCTGGTCCGCAAGGGCCGGGAGGACAAGGTCGTCAAGACCAAGACGCCCGCCCTCAAGGGCAGCCCGCAGCGCCGTGGCGTGTGCACGCGCGTGTACACGACCACCCCGAAGAAGCCGAACTCCGCGCTGCGCAAGGTGGCGCGCGTGAAGCTCACGAGCGGCATCGAGGTGACCGCCTACATCCCCGGTGTCGGGCACAACCTCCAGGAGCACTCGATGGTCCTGGTCCGCGGCGGCCGGGTGAAGGACCTCCCCGGTGTCCGCTACAAGATCGTCCGCGGTTCGCTCGACACGCAGGGCGTGAAGAACCGCAAGCAGGCGCGCAGCCGCTACGGCGCGAAGAAGGAGAAGAGCTGATGCCGCGCAAGGGCCCCGCACCCAAGCGTCCCCTCGTGGTGGACCCCGTCTACCAGTCCCCGCTGGTGACGCAGCTCGTCAACAAGATCCTCCTGGACGGCAAGAAGTCCGTCGCGGAGTCGATCGTCTACGGCGCCCTCGAGGGTGCCCGTGACAAGACCGGCGGCGACCCCGTCGTCGTCCTCAAGCGCGCGCTGGACAACGTCAAGCCAGCCCTCGAAGTGCGTTCGCGCCGCGTCGGCGGCTCGACCTACCAGGTCCCGATCGAGGTGCGCCCCAGCCGCTCCACCACGCTGGCCCTGCGCTGGCTGGTCGGGTACGCCCGGCAGCGCCGCGAGAAGACGATGACCGAGCGCCTGCTCAACGAGATCCTCGACGCCTCGAACGGCCTCGGTGCCGCGGTGAAGCGCCGCGAGGACACCCACAAGATGGCCGAGTCGAACCGGGCCTTCGCGCACTACCGCTGGTGATCCCAGCGGTTCCTCGCCGACTCACCCCCTCGATCCCAGGGAAGAGGCAGTAAACCGTGGCACAGGACGTGCTGACGGACCTCACCAAGGTCCGCAACATCGGCATCATGGCCCACATCGACGCCGGCAAGACCACGACCACCGAGCGGATCCTCTTCTACACGGGGATCAACTACAAGATCGGTGAGGTCCACGACGGCGCGGCCACGATGGACTGGATGGAGCAGGAGCAGGAGCGGGGGATCACCATCACCTCCGCCGCCACCACCTGCTTCTGGGAAGGCACCCAGATCAACATCATCGACACGCCCGGCCACGTCGACTTCACGGTCGAGGTCGAGCGGTCGCTGCGCGTCCTGGACGGTGCGGTCGCCGTCTTCGACGGCAAGGAGGGCGTCGAGCCCCAGTCCGAGACGGTGTGGCGGCAGGCGGACAAGTACGACGTCCCCCGCATCTGCTTCGTCAACAAGATGGACAAGCTCGGTGCCGACTTCTTCTTCACCGTGAAGACGATCACCGACCGCCTGGGCGCCGAGCCCCTGGTCATGCAGATCCCGATCGGCGCGGAGAACGACTTCCAGGGCGTCATCGACCTGGTCTACATGCGTTCCCTGACCTGGAGCGCGGACGCGGCCAAGGGCGAGGCGTACGAGAAGGGGCCGATCCCGGCGGAGCTGCAGGCGCAGGCCGACGAGTACCGCCAGAAGCTCGTCGAGCGCGTCGCGGAGACCGACGAGGCCCTGCTGGAGAAGTACCTCGGTGGTGAGGACCTCACCCCCGAGGAGATCAAGGCCGCCGTCCGGCAGCTGACGATCAACAGCGAGGTCTACCCGGTCTTCTGCGGCTCCGCGTTCAAGAACAAGGGCGTGCAGCCCATGCTCGACGCGGTGCTCGACTACCTGCCCTCGCCGCTGGACGTCAAGCCCATGGTGGGTCACAAGGTCGGCGACGAGTCGGTCGAGATCGTCCGCAAGCCGGAGGTCGAGGAGCCGTTCTCGGCCCTCGCCTTCAAGATCGCGGCGCACCCGTTCTTCGGCAAGCTCACCTACGTGCGCGTGTACTCCGGGCGCATCGCCGCCGGCTCGCAGGTCGTGAACTCGACCAAGGGCAAGAAGGAGCGCATCGGGAAGCTCTTCCAGATGCACTCCAACAAGGAGAACCCGGTCGACGAGGCGCGTGCGGGCCACATCTACGCGATGATCGGCCTGAAGGAGACCACGACCGGCGACACGCTGTCCGACCCGGCGCAGCAGGTCGTCCTCGAGTCGATGACCTTCCCCGAGCCCGTCATCTCCGTGGCCATCGAGCCCAAGACGAAGGGCGACCAGGAGAAGCTGGGCACCGCGATCCAGCGCCTGGCCGAGGAGGACCCCACCTTCCAGGTCGAGCTCGACCAGGAGACCGGTCAGACCATCATCAAGGGGATGGGCGAGCTCCACCTCGACATCCTCGTCGACCGCATGAAGCGCGAGTTCAAGGTCGAGGCGAACGTCGGCAAGCCGCAGGTCGCCTACCGCGAGACCATCCGCCGCGCGGTCGAGAAGATGGACTACACCCACAAGAAGCAGACGGGTGGGTCCGGGCAGTACGCGAAGGTCCAGGTCACCATCGAGCCGCTGGACACCTCCGACGGGGAGTTCTACGAGTTCGAGAACAAGGTCACCGGTGGTCGCGTGCCGCGCGAGTACATCCCCTCGGTGGACGCCGGCATCCAGGACGCCATGCAGCTCGGTGTCGTGGCGGGCTACCCGCTGGTGGGCATCAAGGCCAGCCTCCTGGACGGTGCGGCGCACGACGTCGACTCCTCCGAGATGGCCTTCAAGATCGCCGGCTCGATGGTCCTCAAGGAGGCCGTCAAGCGGGCGGACCCGGTCCTGCTCGAGCCCGTCATGGCCGTCGAGGTGCGTACGCCCGCGGACTACATGGGCGACGTCATCGGCGACCTGAACTCCCGCCGTGGGCAGATCGAGTCCATGGAGGACGTCAGCGGGGCCAAGCTCGTCAAGGCGACCGTCCCGCTGTCGGAGATGTTCGGCTACGTCGGCGACCTCCGGTCGAAGACGCAGGGCCGTGCGGTCTACTCGATGCAGTTCTCGAACTACTCCGAGGTTCCCCGGAACGTGGCCGAGGAGATCGTGAAGAAGGTCCGCGGGGAGTGACCCTCTCCTGACGAACCCGGGGGAGCGGCTCGCCGAGAGCCGCTTCCCCACGGCATGACCCCTGGACCACCGCCGTGTGGGCCAGTGACCAGCCAGGTCACCCACCCACCCGTTGAACCGGGTCGGGAAGAAACGACAGTCCGAGGAGGACCCCCAGTGGCGAAGGCGAAGTTCGAGCGGACCAAGCCGCACGTCAACATCGGCACGATCGGTCACATCGACCACGGGAAGACGACGCTGACCGCGGCGATCACCCGCGTGCTGCACGACAAGTACCCGGACCTCAACCAGGCCTCGGCGTTCGACCAGATCGACAAGGCTCCTGAGGAGCGTCAGCGCGGCATCACGATCTCGATCGCGCACGTCGAGTACCAGACCGAGGCGCGCCACTACGCGCACGTCGACTGCCCGGGTCACGCGGACTACATCAAGAACATGATCACCGGTGCGGCGCAGATGGACGGCGCCATCCTGGTGGTCGCGGCCACCGACGGCCCGATGCCGCAGACCAAGGAGCACGTCATCCTGGCCCGCCAGGTCGGCGTCCCCTACATCGTCGTGGCGCTGAACAAGGCCGACATGGTCGAGGACGAGGAGCTCCTCGAGCTCGTCGAGATGGAGGTGCGCGAGCTCCTCTCCAGCTACGAGTTCCCCGGTGACGACGTCCCCGTCGTGCGGGTCTCCGCGCTGAAGGCCCTCGAGGGCGACGCCGAGTGGGGCGACAAGCTCATGGAGCTCATGAACGCGGTCGACACCGCGATCCCCGAGCCCGAGCGTGCGATCGACCAGCCGTTCCTCATGCCGATCGAGGACGTCTTCACGATCACCGGTCGCGGCACCGTGGTGACCGGCCGCATCGAGCGCGGTGTGCTGAACGTCAACCAGGAGGTCGAGGTCGTCGGCATCAAGCCGACCTCCACCAAGACCACCGTGACCAGCATCGAGATGTTCAACAAGATGCTGGACAGCGGCCAGGCCGGCGACAACGCCGCCCTGCTGCTGCGCGGCCTCAAGCGTGACGACGTCGAGCGCGGCCAGGTCGTGGTCAAGCCCGGCAGCATCACGCCGCACACGGAGTTCGAGGGCCAGGCCTACATCCTGTCCAAGGACGAGGGTGGCCGTCACACGCCCTTCTACAACAACTACCGTCCGCAGTTCTACTTCCGGACGACCGACGTCACCGGCGTCGTCTCGCTGCCCGAGGGCACCGAGATGGTCATGCCCGGTGACAACACCGAGATGAAGGTCGACCTCATCCAGCCCATCGCGATGGAAGAGGGCCTGAAGTTCGCGATCCGCGAGGGTGGCCGCACCGTCGGCGCCGGGCGGGTCACGAAGATCATCAAGTGAGCTGAGCCGGCGGGGGAGCGCGCTCTCCTGCCGGGTCGCTCCGCGCAGAGGGGCGGGTCCACCTGGACCCGCCCCTCCGTCGTGAAGGGCGCCGCCGAGCGCGGTCGCCCCCTGTCATCCGAGCGCGCGGCCTCGATTCGCCAAGGTGGGGTGCCGTCTGGCAGACTGTCGGGGTTGCTGTGCCGCCGCGGGTAGATCCCGCCCGGTGGCCGGCAGCCGCGAACGTCGAACGTCTCGTACGGGCGGCGGACGGTCAACCTGAACAGGACGACCGCCGTGGGTGACCACGGCTAGGGACCACACCGGGCAACCGGGCGAGGGTGCAGAACGTGCGAGAGCGCGACACGCCCGACCTCGGGGGTCGGAGCTCCACCAGGAGCTCCGCGCCGCGCGCGAGTCAGTAGCGGTACGAAGAGAGAGAGTCAGACGACGCCATGGCGGGACAGAAGATCCGCATCAGGCTCAAGGCCTACGACCACGAGGTCATCGACAGCTCGGCGCGCAAGATCGTCGACACGGTGACCCGTACCGGCGCTTCCGTCGCCGGCCCCGTGCCGCTGCCGACCGAGAAGAACGTCTACTGCGTGATCCGCTCGCCGCACAAGTACAAGGACAGCCGCGAGCACTTCGAGATGCGCACGCACAAGCGCCTCATCGACATCATCGACCCCACGCCGAAGACCGTCGACTCGCTCATGCGGCTCGACCTCCCGGCCGGTGTCGACATCGAGATCAAGCTCTGAGGGACTGCACACGATGAGCGACAGGCAAGTGCGAGGGGTGCTCGGCACCAAGCTCGGCATGACGCAGCTGTGGGACGAGGCCAACCGCCTCATCCCCGTCACGGTCGTCAAGGTCGAGCCCAACGTCGTGACCCAGGTCCGCACCACTACCACCGACGGCTACGAGGCCGTCCAGCTCGCCGCCACGGCGATCCCGCAGCGCAAGGCGAACAAGCCTGCTGCCGGGCACTTCGCCAAGGCCGGGGTGGCGCCGCGCCGCCACCTGGTCGAGCTGCGCACCGCGGACGCCGCGTCCTACGAGCCCGGCCAGGAGGTCACGGCCGAGGTGTTCGACGCCGGCGCGACCGTCGACGTGGTCGGCACGACCAAGGGCAAGGGCTTCGCCGGCGTCATGAAGCGTCACGGCTTCGCCGGTGTCAGCGCCTCCCACGGTTCGCACCGCAACCACCGCAAGCCCGGGTCCATCGGCGGCTGCGCCACCCCGGGTCGCGTGTTCAAGGGCATGCGCATGGCCGGCCGCATGGGCGCCGTGCGCCAGACCACCCAGAACCTGACCGTGCACGCCGTCGACGCGGAGAAGGGCCTGCTGCTCATCACGGGCGCCGTCCCCGGTCCCCGCGGTGGCGTCGTGCTCGTCAAGACCGCCGCCAAGGCGCGCGTGAAGGAGGCCTGAGCAGATGACCGCGACGACTGAGGCCATCACCGTCCCGCTGCGCACCGCCGACGGCGGCAGCAACGGCACCGTCGAGCTGCCCGCGGCGGACTTCGGCCGCCAGGTGAACGTCCCGCTGATCCACCAGGTGGTCACGGCTCAGCTGGCCGCCGCGCGCCAGGGCACTCACGCCACCAAGACCCGCGGCGACGTCCGCGGCGGTGGCAAGAAGCCCTACAAGCAGAAGGGCACCGGTCGTGCCCGCCAGGGTTCGCTGCGCGCCCCGCAGTTCACCGGCGGCGGCATCGTCCACGGCCCGCAGCCGCGCGACTACGCGCAGCGCACCCCGAAGAAGATGAAGGCCGCCGCCCTGCGCGGTGCCCTCTCCGACCGGGTGCGTCACGAGCGTCTCCACGTCGTGGAGGGGCTGACCATCGGCGACGCCCCCTCGACGAAGACCGCGGTGAAGCTCCTCGCGGCCCTCTCCGAGCGCCGCAACGTGCTGGTCGTCCTCACCCGTGAGGACGAGGTGGCGGTCAAGAGCCTGCGCAACATCTCCGGTGTGCACGTCCTGCCCGCCGACCAGCTCAACACCTACGACGTCGTCAAGAGCGACGACGTGGTCTTCACCCGCGCGGCGCTCGACGCCTTCGTCGCGGGGCCGCCCAAGGGTCGCAGCGCGACCGCGGTGGCGGCGGAGTCGGAAGGGAGCACCCTGTGAGCGCGCTCGGCGGAACCCAGAAGGACCCGCGCGACATCCTCATCGCCCCGGTCGTCTCGGAGAAGAGCTACGGGCTCATCGACGAGGGCAAGTACACGTTCCTCGTGGACCCCGGAGCGAACAAGACCGAGATCAAGATGGCGGTCGAGAGCGTGTTCGGCGTGAAGGTCTCGGCGGTGAACACCGCGAACCGGCAGGGCAAGAGCCGGCGCACCCGGTACGGCACCGGGAAGCGCAAGGACACCAAGCGGGCCATCGTGACGTTGCGCGAGGGCACGATCGACATCTTCGGCGGCTCGGTCGCCTGAGCCCCAGGGCTCGCACGACTGCCGTAGACACCTTCGAACCCGAGGAACCGACGCAATGGGAATCCGCAAGTACAAGCCGACGACGCCGGGCCGCCGCGGCTCGTCCGTCGCCGACTTCGTCGAGGTCACGCGGAGCGAGCCGGAGAAGTCGCTCGTCCGCCCGCTGACCAAGTCCGGTGGCCGCAACTCCACGGGGCGCATCACGACCCGCCACATCGGTGGTGGGCACAAGCGCGCCTACCGCGTCATCGACTTCCGTCGTGACGACAAGGACGGCGTGCCGGCCAAGGTCGCGCACATCGAGTACGACCCCAACCGCACGGCGCGCATCGCGCTGCTGCACTACGTGGACGGCGAGAAGCGCTACATCATCGCGCCGACCCGCCTGAAGCAGGGCGACCGGATCGAGAACGGCCCCACGGCCGACATCAAGCCGGGCAACAACCTGCCGCTGCGCAACATCCCGGTCGGCACCGTGATCCACGCGATCGAGCTGCGTCCGGGCGGCGGCGCCAAGATCGCCCGCTCGGCCGGCGCCAGCGTGCAGCTGGTGGCCCGCGAGGGCCGCTTCGCCCAGCTGCGCATGCCCTCCGGCGAGATCCGCAACGTCGACGTCCGCTGCCGCGCGACGATCGGCGAGGTCGGCAACGCCGAGCAGTCGAACATCAACTGGGGCAAGGCGGGCCGCATGCGCTGGAAGGGCAAGCGCCCGACCGTCCGCGGTGTCGCCATGAACCCGATCGACCACCCCCACGGTGGTGGTGAGGGCAAGACGTCCGGTGGCCGTCACCCCGTCAGCCCCTGGGGTCAGCCTGAGGGCCGCACGCGGCGTCCGGGCAAGGAGAGCGACAAGCTCATCGTCCGTCGCCGCCGCACCGGCAAGAAGCGCTGATAGGGAGTCCAGGCCACCATGCCTCGCAGCTTGAAGAAGGGCCCGTTCATCGACGACCACCTTCAGAAGAAGGTGGACTCGCAGAACGAGGCCGGCACGCACAACGTCATCCGTACCTGGTCCCGCCGTTCGGTCATCACGCCGGACTTCCTGGGCCACACGTTCGCGGTGCACGACGGCCGCAAGCACGTCCCCGTCTTCGTCACCGAGTCGATGGTGGGGCACAAGCTCGGCGAGTTCGCGCCCACGCGCACGTTCAAGGGCCACGAGAAGGACGACCGCAAGGGCCGTCGCCGCTGAGCCTCGGCTCATCGCAGCGACGTCACAGACTGAGACCAGAAGGCAGGACAGGGATGGAAGCCAAGGCGCAGACGCGGTACCTCCGCGTCACGCCCCAGAAGGCGCGCCGAGTCGTCGACCTCGTCCGGGGCAAGCAGGCCAACGAGGCCGTCGCCGTGCTCTCGTTCGCCCCGCAGTCGGCGGCCGAACCGGTGCGCAAGCTCGTCGAGAGCGCGATCGCGAACGCGAAGTTCCTCGCGGACAAGCACTCTGAGGCGTTCGACCCGGCCGACTACGTGGTGAAGGCGATCCACGTCGACGAGGGCCCCACCATGAAGCGCTTCCGTCCCCGCGCCCAGGGCCGCGCGGGACGCATCCTGAAGCGCACGAGCCACATCACGGTGGTCGTCGCACCCGCCGTGCCCGGCGCCAAGAAGACGAGGAGGACCCGCTAGTGGGACAGAAGGTCAACCCGCACGGGTTCCGACTGGGCATCACCACCGACCACAAGAGCCGCTGGTTCGCGGACTCCACCAAGACGGGTCAGCGCTACGCCGACTACGTCAAGGAGGACGTCGCGATCCGCCGCCTCATGTCCAAGGGCATGGAGCGGGCCGGCATCTCCAAGGTGGAGATCGAGCGCACCCGCGACCGCGTGCGCGTCGACATCCACACCGCCCGGCCGGGCATCGTCATCGGCCGTCGCGGCGCGGAGGCCGACCGCATCCGCGGTGAGCTGGAGAAGCTGACCGGCAAGCAGGTGCAGCTGAACATCCTCGAGGTCAAGAACCCCGAGGTGGACGCCCAGCTCGTCGCGCAGGGCATCGCGGAGCAGCTCGCCAGCCGCGTCTCCTTCCGCCGCGCCATGCGCAAGGGCATGCAGACGTCCCTGCGCTCCGGCGCCAAGGGCATCCGCGTGCAGTGCGCCGGCCGCCTGGGTGGTGCCGAGATGAGCCGCTCGGAGTTCTACCGCGAGGGTCGTGTGCCGCTGCACACGCTGCGCGCGAACATCGACTACGGCTTCTACGAGGCCCGCACCACCTTCGGCCGCATCGGCGTGAAGGTCTGGATCTACCACGGTGACGTCACCAGCCGTGAGCTCGCCCAGTCGCAGGCCGCCGCTCCGCGTGCTCCGCGTCGCGGTGAGCGCAGCGACCGCGGTGAGCGCGGCGGCCGTCGCCCCCGTCCCGCGCAGGACGCGGCCAGCGCACCCGTGGCCGAGGCCGCGGCCGGTGGCAGCGTCCCGACCGGGACCGCCGCGGCCGAGCCGGTCATCGGCAAGGGCAGCAACGGAACGGAGGCCTGAGTCGTGCTCATCCCACGGCGAGTCAAGCACCGCAAGCAGCACCACCCCACGCGTCGGGGTGCGGCCAGCGGCGGCACCCGCGTGACGTTCGGCGACTACGGGATCATGGCCGTCGAAGGCGGTTACGTGACCAACCGGCAGATCGAGTCGGCCCGTATCGCCATCACCCGCCACATCCGTCGTGGCGGCAAGGTCTGGATCAACATCTACCCGGACCGGCCGCTGACGAAGAAGCCCGCCGAGACCCGCATGGGCTCCGGCAAGGGCTCCCCGGAGTGGTGGATCGCGAACGTGAAGCCGGGAAGGGTCATGTTCGAGTTGTCGTTCCCCAATGAGAAGGTCGCTGCGGAGGCGCTCACCCGAGCCATCCACAAGCTGCCGGTGAAGTGCAAGATCGTGCGCCGCGAGGGTGGTGAGTGATGGCCATCGGGACCAAGGGGCTGAGCCCCGACGAGCTGCGTGACTTCGACGACGCGAAGCTCGTCGAGGAGCTCAAGAAGGCCAAGGAAGAGCTGTTCAACCTGCGCTTCCAGTCCGCGACCGGGCAGCTGGAGAACAACTCCCGGCTCCGGGCCGTCAAGCGGGACATCTCCCGCATCTACACGACGATGCGTGAGCGCGAGCTCGGCATCACCGAGGCGCCGATCACGAAGGAGGCTGCGGAGTGAGCGAGCAGACCGCCGCCGCGACGAGCGAGCGCGGCTACCGCAAGACCCGCCGCGGCTACGTCGTCAGCGACAAGATGCAGAAGACTGTCGTGGTCGAGGTCGAGGACCGCGTGAAGCACCCGCTCTACGCCAAGGTCATCCGCCGCACGACCAAGGTCAAGGCGCACGACGAGGCCTCGGCGGCCGGCGTGGGGGACCTCGTCCTCATCGCCGAGACCCGGCCGCTGTCGGCCACGAAGCGCTGGCGCGTCGTCGAGGTCCTCGAGCGCGCCAAGTGACCTCGGGCGGAGCGCGGTCGCGCACCGCCCCCCGTACCCCATGTCCGTTCGGCCAGGCTCGGCGCCCCCTCGCGGGGCGTCGAGAACCGGCGCGACGAAGGAGTAGAGAGTGATCCAGCAGGAGTCGCGGCTCAAGGTCGCCGACAACACGGGTGCCAAGGAGATCCTGTGCATCCGCGTGCTCGGTGGCTCCGGCCGCCGCTACGCGGGCATCGGTGACGTGATCGTGGCCACGGTCAAGGACGCGATCCCCGGCAGCAACGTGAAGAAGGGCGACGTGGTCAAGGCCGTCGTCGTCCGCACCAAGAAGGAGCGCCGTCGCGCCGACGGCTCCTACATCCGCTTCGACGAGAACGCCGCGGTCATCCTCCGGGCTGACGGTGGCGACCCGCGCGGCACCCGCATCTTCGGGCCCGTCGGGCGCGAACTGCGCGAGAAGAAGTTCATGCGCATCATCTCGCTGGCTCCGGAGGTGCTCTGACCCATGGGGAAGATCCGCATCAAGAAGGGTGACCTCGTCCAGGTCGTCACCCGCGTGCGCGGGCGTCGCGACGAGGACGGCACCAAGACGTCCGACCTCGGCAAGCAGGGCAAGGTCCTGGAGGTCTTCGCCGACACGCAGCGCGTGCTCGTCGAGGGTGTCAACCAGATGAAGCGCCACACCAAGGCCCGTCCGGGTGTGGCCGGCGGCATCGAGGTCCGCGAGGCCCCGATCCACATCAGCAACGTGCAGCTGGTCGACCCGGAGACGGGCAAGCCGACCCGCGTGGGCATCCGCACCGAGCAGGTGGAGCGCGACGGCCGGACCAAGACGAACCGCATCCGTGTCGCCAAGCGTTCCGGCAAGGACATCTGATGACTACTGAGACCGAGACCCGGGCGCTGCCGCGCCTGAAGCAGCGCTACCGCGACGAGATCAAGGGTCAGCTGCACGAGCAGTTCTCCTACGGCAACGTCATGCAGATCCCCGGCCTGGTCAAGGTCGTGGTGAACATGGGTGTCGGTGAGGCCGCTCGCGACTCCAAGCTGATCGACGGCGCCGTGCGCGACCTTGCCACCATCACCGGCCAGAAGCCGCAGGTGACCCGGGCCCGCAAGTCCATCGCCCAGTTCAAGCTCCGCGAGGGCATGCCGATCGGCGCGCACACCACGCTGCGCGGCGACCGCATGTGGGAGTTCCTGGACCGTCTGCTGTCGCTGGCGCTGCCGCGCATCCGCGACTTCCGCGGGCTCTCGCCCAAGCAGTTCGACGGGAACGGCAACTACACCTTCGGGCTCACCGAGCAGTCCATGTTCCACGAGATCGACCAGGACAAGATCGACCGTGTCCGCGGCATGGACATCACGGTCGTGACGACGGCGAAGACCGACGAGGAGGGCCGGGCGCTGCTGCGTGCGCTGGGCTTCCCGTTCAAGGAGAACTGACCGTGGCGAAGACCGCTCTCGTTACCAAGGCTGCGCGCAAGCCCAAGTTCGCTGTTCGCGCCTACACCCGTTGCCAGCGCTGCGGCCGGCCCCACGCCGTGTTCCGCAAGTTCGGCATCTGCCGCATCTGCCTGCGGGAGATGGCGCACCGTGGCGAGCTGCCCGGTGTGACCAAGAGCAGCTGGTGACCTCCAACATCACGACGACGCCGCAGGTCCGCACCGCAGTTCGCGGTGCGGAAACCCCGGCGAGGAAGGGCGGACGAGCCCGATGACGATGACCGACCCCATCGCAGACATGTTGACGCGTCTGCGCAACGCCAACTCGGCGTACCACGACACGGTCTCCATGCCGTACAGCAAGCTCAAGTCCCACATCGCTGAGATCCTCCAGGCCGAGGGCTACATCGCCTCCTGGTCCGTCGAGGACGCCGAGGTGGGCAAGAAGCTGACGCTGAACCTGAAGTTCGGCCCCAACCGGGAGCGCTCGATCGCCGGCCTGCGCCGCGTGAGCAAGCCGGGCCTGCGGGTGTACGCGAAGTCGACCAACCTGCCCCGCGTGCTCGGTGGCCTCGGCGTGGCGATCCTGTCCACGTCCTCGGGGCTGCTGACCGACAAGCAGGCCAACAAGAAGGGCGTGGGTGGGGAAGTCCTCGCCTACGTCTGGTGAGGGAGGAGGACTCATGTCGCGCATCGGTCGACTCCCGATCCCCGTCCCCGCGGGCGTGGACGTGACCATCGACGGCCCCGCCGTCACGGTCAAGGGCCCCAAGGGCACGCTGACGCACACCGTCGCCTCGCCGATCTCGGTGGAGCGCACGGAAGAGGGCACGCTGCAGGTGGTGCGCCCGGACGACGAGCGCACCTCGCGCTCGCTCCACGGCCTGACCCGCACCCTGCTGGCCAACATGGTCCAGGGCGTGACGCAGGGCTACGAGAAGAAGCTCGAGATCGTGGGCACCGGTTACCGCGTGACCGCGAAGGGCTCGGACCTCGAGTTCGCCCTGGGCTTCAGCCACCCGGTCGTCATCAAGGCGCCGGACGGCATCAGCTTCGCCGTCGAGAACAACACCCGCTTCTCGGTGTCCGGCATCGACAAGCAGCAGGTCGGCGAGGTCGCTGCCAACATCCGCAAGCTGCGCAAGCCCGACCCCTACAAGGGCAAGGGCGTTCGCTACGCCGGCGAGCAGATCCGGCGCAAGGTCGGAAAGGCTGGTAAGTGACGATGGCTCTCTCCACCCAGCGCACCCAGAAGGGCAAGGCGGCCGGTCTCAAGCGCCGCCACACCCGCGTGCGCAAGAAGGTCGTGGGCACCGCAGCGCGCCCGCGTCTCGTCGTCACCCGGTCCTCCCGGCACGTCTTCGTCCAGGTCATCGACGACGCGGCGGGTCACACCCTCGCGTCGGCCTCGACCATGGAGGCGGACCTGCGCGCGAGCGGCGACGACAAGTCGGCCAAGGCGAAGGCCGTCGGCGTCCTCGTCGGCGAGCGGGCCAAGGCGGCCGGCATCGAGGCTGTGGTCTTCGACCGCGGCGGCAACCGCTACGCCGGGCGCGTGGCGGCCATCGCCGACGGCGCCCGCGAGGCCGGTCTCGCCCTGTGATGACCCGAACTGTCGATGAGATGAGGAACGTCTGATGCCTGGACCCCAGCGCCGAGGCGCCGGCGCCGGTGCGGCCGGCGGCGGCGACAACCGTGGCAACGACCGTCGCGACCGCCGTGACGGCGGCCGCGACCAGCGCGGACGGGGTGACGCGGGCGACCGCGGCAACTTCGTCGAGCGCGTGGTGACGATCAACCGCGTGGCCAAGGTCGTCAAGGGCGGCCGCCGCTTCAGCTTCACGGCCCTCGTGGTCGTGGGCGACGGCGACGGCACCGTCGGTGTCGGCTACGGCAAGGCCAAGGAGGTGCCCGCGGCGATCGCCAAGGGCGTCGAGGAGGCCAAGAAGAACTTCTTCCGCGTGCCCCGCATCCAGGGCACCATCCCGCACCCCATCCAGGGCGAGAAGGCGGCCGGCGTGGTCATGCTGCGCCCGGCCTCCCCGGGTACCGGCGTCATCGCCGGTGGTCCGGTGCGCGCCGTGCTGGAGTGCGCGGGCGTGCACGACGTGCTGTCGAAGTCCCTCGGCTCCGACAACGCGATCAACATCGTCCACGCGACGATCGAGGCTCTGCGCGGCCTGGAGCGTCCGGAGCAGGTCGCGGCGCGCCGCGGGCTGCCGGTGGACCACGTCGCCCCCGCCGCTCTGCTGCGCGCCCGTGCCGAGGGGGTGAGCGCCTGATGGCCCGCATCAAGGTCACCCAGGTCAAGTCCGGCATCGGTGGCAAGCAGAACCAGCGGGACACCCTGCGCAGCCTCGGGCTGCACAAGATCGGGCAGAGCGTCGTCAAGGACGACAAGCCGGAGTTCCGCGGCATGGCCAAGACGGTCGCTCACCTCGTGACCGTCGAGGAGGTTGACTGACATGGCGAACCAGCCGGGCGAGCACGTCCTGAAGCTGCACCACCTGCGCCCCGCCCCGGGCGCGAAGACCGCCAAGACCCGCGTCGGCCGCGGTGAGGCCAGCAAGGGCAAGACCGCCGGTCGCGGCACCAAGGGCACCAAGGCCCGCTACTCGGTGCCCGAGGCCTTCGAGGGCGGCCAGATGCCCCTGCACATGCGCCTGCCGAAGCTGCGCGGGTTCAAGAACCCGTTCCGCGTCGAGTACCAGGTCGTCAACCTCGACAAGCTGACCTCGCTCTACCCCGAGGGTGGCGTCGTCACGGTCGAGGACCTGGTCGCCAAGGGCGCCGTCCGCAAGGGCCAGCCCGTCAAGGTCCTCGGCACCGGTGAGGTGACCGTGGCCCTGCAGGTGAGCGCGGACAAGTTCTCCACCTCGGCCGCCGAGAAGATCGCGGCGGCCGGCGGGACGACGACCACGGTCTGAGTCCTCCAGCTCCACCAGCGCACGGCGGTAGCGGCGAGTGATCGCCTGCTACCGCCGTGTGTGCGTTGTGGGGGACTGTAGGGTGCTCGGGGGGGAGGCCTCCGCAGCGTGCTGCGCGCCCACCCCGCAGGTCCTCCGCAAGTCCGTCCTCGAAGTCCACCCGCCGCGCCCCAGGGGCAGCGGTGGCGCAGGAGGTTCACGTGCTCACCGCATTGGCCCGGGCGTTCCGCACGCCGGACCTGCGCCGCAAGTTGCTGTTCACGCTCGGCATCATCGTGCTCGTCCGCGTCGGCTCCTTCGTGCCGACCCCGGGCGTGGACTACTCCGCGGTGCAGCAGTGCATCGCGCTGGCCGAGTCCGGCAACGACCTGCTCGGCCTGGTCAACCTCTTCTCCGGCGGCGCGCTGCTGCAGCTGAGCATCTTCGCGCTCGGGATCATGCCGTACATCACGGCGAGCATCATCATCCAGCTGCTCACCGTCGTGATCCCCCGCTTCGAGGCGCTGAAGAAGGAGGGTCAGCAGGGCACGACCAAGCTGACCCAGTACACGCGCTACCTGACCATCGCGCTGGCCGTGCTGCAGTCCACGACCTACGTGACGATCGCGCGCGACCCCTCGCGGCTCTTCGGCACCGCCTGCAACGCCGAGGTGGTCCCCGACCAGAGCATCCCGGTCATCGTGCTCATGGTGATGACGATGACCGCCGGCACCGGGCTGATCATGTGGCTGGGGGAGCTGGTCACCGAGCGGGGCGTCGGCAACGGCATGTCCCTGCTCATCTTCACCCAGATCGCCGCCGGCTTCCCCACGTCGCTGTGGAGCATCCAGCGCGAGCGCGGCACCCTGACCTTCGCCGCCGTCCTGCTCATGGGCCTGGTCGTGGTCGCCGCCGTCGTCGCCGTCGAGCAGTCCCAGCGGCGCGTGCCGGTGCAGTACGCCAAGCGGATGGTCGGCCGGCGCGTGTACGGCGGCAGTTCCACGTACATCCCGCTGAAGGTCAACATGGCCGGCGTCATCCCGATCATCTTCGCCTCGTCGCTGCTGTACCTGCCGGCGCTGGTGGGGCAGTTCAGCGACCAGAGCGCGGGCTGGGTCGTGTGGATCAACGCGCACCTGGTCACCGGTGACCACCCGATCTACATGGCCGCCTACTTCCTGCTGATCGTCTTCTTCGCCTACTTCTACGTCGCGATCACGTTCAACCCGGACGAGGTCGCCGAGAACATGCGCAAGTACGGCGGGTTCATCCCCGGCGTGCGCGCCGGCCGGCCGACCGCCGAGTACCTCGACTACATCCTCACGCGCATCACCCTGCCAGGCTCGCTGTACCTGGGGCTCGTCTCGCTGCTTCCCCTGATCGCACTGGTGGCGTTCAATGCCAACGCGAACTTCCCCTTCGGGGGCACGTCGATCCTGATCATCGTCGGGGTGGGCCTCGAGACGGTGAAGCAGATCGAGTCCCAGCTCCAGCAGCGCAACTACGAAGGGTTCTTGCGATGACTCGTCTCGTCCTCCTCGGTCCGCCCGGTGCGGGCAAGGGCACCCAGGCCAAGCTCCTGTCCGAGCGGCTGGGCGTCCCGGCCATCTCGACCGGTGACATCTTCCGCGCCAACGTCGCGCAGGGCACCGAGCTCGGCGTGGCCGCCAAGGAGTACCTGGACGCGGGCAAGTACGTGCCCGACTCGGTGACGAACGAGATGGTCCGCGACCGCCTCGCCCAGCCGGACGCCGCCGAGGGCTTCATCCTGGACGGGTACCCGCGCACCGCCGACCAGGTGCGCGAGCTCGAGGACATGCTCGCGGCCGCCGGCACCAAGCTGGACCGCGTCCTGGAGATCACCGCCGACACCGACGAGCTCGTGCGCCGGCTGACCCGGCGGGCCTCGATCGAGGGGCGCAGCGACGACACCGAGGACGTCATCCGCACCCGCCAGCAGGTGTACGCCGAGCAGACCGCCCCGCTGGTGGCGCTGTACTCCGAGCGGGGCCTGCTGCGCAGCGTGGACGGCCTGGGCGAGGTGTCCGGGGTGACCGCCCGCCTGCTGGACGCACTCGCCTCCGACGCCGGCTGAGGGGCCGCCTTGTTCGGGCGCGAGCGCATCGAGCTCAAGACGCCGGAGCAGGTCGTCGCCATGCGCCGGGCGGGGCTCCTCACCCACGCGGCCCTGGAGAGCGCCCGGGCCGCCCTGCGGCCGGGCGTCACGACCCGGGAGCTGGACGCGGTCGCCGCGGAGGTCATCCGCGCCGGTGGGGGGACGTCCAACTTCCTGGGCTACCACGGCTACCCGGCGACGCTGTGCATCTCCGTGAACCACGTCGTGGTCCACGGCATCCCCGGTGACCAGGTGCTCGCCGAGGGCGACGTGGTCTCCATCGACGGCGGCGCGATCGTCGACGGCTGGCACGGCGACTCGGCCTTCACCGCGATCGTGGGCGAGCCCGCCGACCCCGCGGACGTGGAGCTCGTGGAGACCACGCGCAGGGCCCTGTGGGCCGGCATCGCCGCGCTGGACCGCCGGGGGCGCGTCGCGGACGTCGGTGCCGCGGTGGAGGACGCCGTCGACGGCCGCTTCGGCATCGTCGACGGGTACACCGGCCACGGCATCGGCACGGCCATGCACATGGCGCCGGAGGTGCTCAACCACCGGGTCCGCGAACGCGGCCCCAAGGTCCGCCCGGGCATGTGCCTGGCGGTGGAGCCGATGTGCACCCGCGGGGGCGTCGAGACCGACGTCCTCGCCGACGAGTGGACCGTGGTGACCTCCGACGGTTCCCGGGCCGCGCACTGGGAGCACACCGTGGCCGTGCTGGAGGAGGGGCTGTGGGTGCTCACCGCCCCCGACGGGGGAGCGTCCGAACTGCTCCCGCTGGGCATCCACGTGCCTCAGCCGTGAGGCGGTAGTGGTTGCGGTGCAGGGCATCCAGCCCGTCGGCCGTCGCGGATTTCCTCTGCGGCACGCCGTCGACTAAGCTTGACCGTCGGTTCGCCATGCCCTCGTCCCGAAGCCTCGGGCCCGGGCGGAGCGGGCGGACACCGAACCGACACTTGATGGAAAAGCGGAGGACATGCCGAAGAAGGACGGCGTCATCGAGATCGAAGGCACCGTGATCGAAGCCCTGCCGAACGCGATGTTCCGCGTCGAGCTGAGCAACGGTCACAAGGTGCTCGCCCACATCTCGGGGAAGATGCGGCAGCACTACATCCGCATCCTCCCGGAGGACCGGGTGGTCGTCGAGCTCAGCCCCTACGACCTGTCCCGCGGGCGCATCGTCTACCGCTACAAGTGACCCCCCCCCCACTGGCCGCCGGCCGCACTCCCGCCACGACCGTGGCCGGGGTCAGGTCTGCACGACCGGAGACACGATGAAGGTCAAGCCGAGCGTCAAGAAGATCTGCGACAAGTGCAAGGTGATCCGCCGCCACGGCCGGGTCATGATCATCTGCGAGAACCTGCGCCACAAGCAGCGCCAGGGCTGATCGCAGCACCCCCGCCGCCGGGCCACGCAGCCGGCGGCACCCATCGCAGCACCAGCTCGTCCCGGTGGTCCACCGGGACGGGCGACACCCCCGGTCGGAGGCCGGGGACCCGCCCGAGCAGGGCGGGAGCGGTGCTGCGTCAGACCTCCGCGACAGAAGAGGGACCACCCACATGGCACGCCTCGTCGGCGTCGACCTCCCCCGCGAGAAGCGGCTGGAGATCGCGCTCACGTACATCTACGGCGTCGGGCGCACCCGCGCCAAGGAGACGCTGACCGCCACCGGCGTCAGCCCGGACGTCCGCGTCCGCGACCTCTCGGACGACGACCTCGTCGCGCTGCGCGACCACATCGAGGGCAACTACCGCGTCGAGGGTGACCTCCGCCGCGAGGTGGCCGCCGACATCCGCCGCAAGGTCGAGATCGGCACCTACCAGGGTCTTCGGCACCGCCGCGGCCTGCCCGTCCGCGGGCAGCGCACCAAGACCAACGCCCGCACCCGCAAGGGCCCCAAGCGCACCGTGGCCGGCAAGAAGAAGGCCGGTCGCAAGTAAGCAGTGCGCGGCCCTCCGGGTCGCCTCGCGAGCCGTCCACCGGTTCGCCCTCGAACTCACTCGTCGCAGTCCACCAGGAGTCCGGACACCATGCCTCCCAAGAGCCGCCAGGCCACGGCGACGCGCAAGCCGCGTCGCAAGGAGAAGAAGAACGTCGCGCACGGCCACGCGCACATCAAGAGCACGTTCAACAACACGATCGTCTCGATCACCGACCCCACCGGTGCGGTGATCGCCTGGGCCTCGGCCGGCCAGGTCGGTTTCAAGGGGTCGCGCAAGTCCACCCCGTTCGCCGCGCAGATGGCGGCCGAGGCCGCCGCCCGCCGGGCCCAGGAGCACGGCATGCGCAAGGTCGACGTCTTCGTCAAGGGTCCCGGCTCCGGCCGCGAGACCGCGATCCGCTCCCTGCAGGCCACCGGCCTGGAGGTCGGCGCGATCCAGGACGTCACCCCCAGCCCGCACAACGGCTGCCGGCCCCCCAAGCGCCGGCGCGTCTGACCCGGTGACGGGCGCCGGCCGCACCCGCGGGGGCCGCC